>JAIOPP010000009.1 GCA_021413845.1 Planctomycetia bacterium
AAACGCCGCCGACAATCGATTCTCGTCCGGCCCCCGAGAGCCGACTATCGGCGGATGGCATTCGACGATTGCAGGGCTTGTTGCAACTCGGTCGTGTACCGCTTCGACTCCTTGCAGAACTTGTCGTACGAGTCTTTGCTCGAGAAGAGAATCATCCGATTCTCGTACACCAGGCCGAACTGACGACGGCCCGACACGATTTCGTTCTTCTCCAAGGCGACGACCGGGTCGTTGCCCGAGATGATCGGGCTGAAGCGATCGGGATTCGCCAAGAACTTCTGCTGATTTTCGGTCGAGGAGAAGAGATAGGTTCGGCCGCAATGAATTGCGCCGTAGAGATGGCTCCCTTTCGTCCAAACCATCTTCTCCGTCACGGTGACCGGGCAATAGCCGTCGAGCGCGAGCGGCGGAGATCCGGCCGGAATCAAGGATTCGATCGGTTGCTTCGGAGCCGCGGCCGGGGCGGCAGGGGCTGCGCTCGCCGCGACGGTTGCCGGAGGTGCGGCGGGAGCCGCTGCTGGTGGAACTGCCGGAACCGCTGCCGGTGGAGTTGCCGCGACCGGTGCCGCAACGGCCGGTGCTACAAAAGGTGGCGTCGTCGCCGCCGGTGGAACGGCAGCGACAGGTGCCACAGGAGCGGCGCTCGGAGCGGTGTAAGGATTCGGCGTGATCGGTGCTACGGCGGCAACCGGTGCAGCGGCGGCCGGCGCGGCGGGTGCGGCCATGCCTCGGCTTTGATAATAAGCGGCATAGCGATCGTCGGTCTTCGGTGCCGCGGCGGCAGCAGGCGGAGCGGCTTGCGCCGTTACCGGAGGTGCGTATTGAGCGTAGCGAGGATCGGCGTTGGGCTGCGTCGTGCGAGCGGGTGCGCCGTAGCGCGAAGCATCAGCCGGCGCAGCGGCGGCGACGGGAGCGCCCGGTTGTTGCGGCGCGGCTCCGGCGACGGGCCCGTGACCGTTGGAGCGAGCCTGCGCGAGTGCTTGTTGCGCGGCTTGATTGAGCATCGCGACATACTTGTCGGCAGGCTTGAAGCCCTTCGTCTTGGAAACGATTTCCCCTTGCGCCGTCATCACGATATCGCAGGGATAACCATCGACCTGGAATTGCTTGGCGAGTTCTTGATTCATCCCTTCTTCGACCTGAATCTTCACCGGCACGTAATACGGCGAGATCGCCGTGCCGAGGCCCGGCTTGCTGAAGACGGCTTTTTCCATCTCCATGCACGGCGGACACCAAGTCCCCCAGAAGTGAATCAGCAACAGTCGGTTCGTCTGCGCGGCCTGCTTCTGAGCGACGTTCAGATCGGTCTCCCAACGGAGTTGATCTTGGGCGTGAGCGGGCACCGCGAAAAACAAGAGCGAGGCGATGACGCTGAGCGAAAGAAAACGCGGCATGTCGCGAACCTTTACTGAAGTTCTGAGATTCGAGCCGGCAAAACGGTTCGCTTCACTTATCGGTTCGGCCGAGGGGAGAAGTTGTGGAAATCTGTAACGGTTCTCCCGATTCGTCGGATTATGCCACTCTGCCGGCAATCGTGTCTCGGCCCACTTCCACGGCTTGACCACGGACATAAAACGATGGATAACCAACCCCGAGCCGAGCCCGAGCCGAAGATGAAATGCCGAATAAACGGTATTTTCCCGGGAAAGCTTGCCTTGACACGCTTAAGGCGACGACTAAGATTTGGGTAGTTTGAAGTCGCCCATTGAGGGGTGCCGGAGCTGAGCCCGTGCGGACAAGCCGCACCGCTAGCACCGCGAACTCTGCACATGTCGGGCTGCTTACCTTACGGCCCCGCTTACCTAGCGTTTGTCATCGGCCCCAGCGGTCGATGAACCGCTCTGGTGAAACAGCCGCATGTGACGAATTGCCGCAACTAAAGATGCTTCGGCCGTTCGGTCTGCTATCCGCAACCGTCTTCCTGTGACGGACTCGAAGGGTACTCGGACTGCGAACATTGCCGGAACGGCTCTCCGTTCCCGATGACTCGCACGCTGCCCCTCGAACTGCTTGATGCACGCCGAGAATATAGTAATTTCCCGGCCGGAAGAGTGTTGATAAGAAGCGATTCTTGGCTGAGTTGCTGAATACGGGCTGCTGAAACAGGGCCGCTAGAAATCGGCCGTTGAATCTAGGCCGATCGATTTGTAGGCGCAAAACGAATCTGCTCGTATGTGCCTCTTTCGTACGATCGCAACTTAGGACCGCATGACGCAAGTTTAAGACGCGAGCTAGGTCGCCCGAGCACATGCTGCTTGGCGACGTCGCTCCCGTTTGCTCGGCAAGTTTTGCAGGTGCGAAGAACGTTTGGTTTCACTCGATAAGGAACTGCCGCTCGACATAGGCCATCTGATTTTTCTTGCGACCCGTGATCGGCCGGAGGCCGATGTCGCGACTTCAGAGACCTAACTCCGAGACCGCAATTTTCGGAAGTCCGTAGCCACGGAACTCCGTCGTGTTGCTTCCGCTTCGTCAGCCGCAGTTTTAGTCTCGCTTAGTGAGGTCGTTCCTCGTTTCGTATCGTGGGCATTGAAGCCGACGAGGCGGATATTGGTGACAGGTTCGGAGCGTCTGAGAACAGATGCTCGGTGGTAAGAATTCCGCGACCGAAAACGGTTCGGGCTTCTTTTTCGTTCCCCTTCGACGCGGTGTTGAAGGGATGTCAGTTTCGGTCGCGTTTCAACGTGCCGTAAGATCGTCGTTCGGGTCGGGCCCTCAGCCGCCCTCGCGGAGATCCTTATCGGTGGCGCGACCTTGTGATCCAGTTTGTGTGATCAGGATAGAGCGCATGTCGAAGAAACGTCGGGGTCGAGGTCGTCAGGGTGGCGGCGGTTACAACAACGGTCAAGGTGGCGGTGGCGGCCAGAACAACGGCTACGGCGGCGGTGGCGGCCAAGGTGGCGGCGGCGGCTACGGCGGTGGTGGTGGAGGAGGTGGTGGTGGTGGCGGCTACAATCGCGGCGGAGGAGGCGGTGGTGGTGGAGGCGGCGGCGGACAGAATCGTTATCGCCGCAATCGTCCGCGGTACGACCCCAACGCTCCGCGCGAACCACGCCCGGAAGCCGAACCGCAACTCGACGCCGAAGGGAACCCGCTTCCGGTTCCCACGGAAAACGCCGACGGCACTCCCTACACACCTCCGGCACTCGATACCGTCTCGGGCATCTTAGAACTGCACCCGAACGGCTACGGCTTTCTGCGAGATCCGAAGAACAACTACTCGCGCGAGCGCACCGACGCCTTCGTGCCCGGCACGATGATCGAGCGCTTCCGCCTGCGCGAAGGGGTGATGATCAACGGCCTCGCGCAGCACAACCGCAAGCAAGAAGGTCCGCGGATTCGCGAGATCGTCGACGTCGACGGCCTCAAGCCGGAAGAATACCCGAACATCAAATCGTTCGACCAGAAGACGCCGATCAATCCCGAGCAATGGCTCCGGCTGGAAATCGGTCAGCAGCCGCTCAGCAACCGGATCATGGACTTGCTCACGCCGCTCGGCAAAGGTCAGCGGGCGTTGATCGTCGCTCCGCCGCGCTCCGGCAAGACGATCCTGCTGCAAAACATCAGCGCGGCGATTTCGCAAAATCATCCGGAGCTGAAGCTGTTCGTCCTCTTGGTCGACGAGCGCCCGGAAGAAGTCACCGACATGAAGCGCTGCGTGCAAGGGGAAGTGATCGCGAGCAGTCTCGATCGCGACGTCGAAAGCCATGTGCGGTTGTCGCAGCTCGTCGTCGAGCGCTGCAAGCGGCTCGTCGAAGAAGGACACGACGTCTTCTTGCTCATGGACTCGATCACGCGCATGGCCCGCGCCTTCAACAAGTGGGTCGGCAACTCCGGCGCCACGATGTCGGGCGGTATCAGCACGAAGGCGATGGACATCCCGAAGAAGCTCTTCGCGACGGCCCGCGCGTTCGAAGAAGGGGGCTCGCTCACCGTCGTCGCGACGGCGCTGATCGACACCGGCAGCCGGATGGACGAACTCATCTTCCAAGAGTTCAAAGGAACGGGCAACATGGAGCTCGTGCTCGACCGGAAGCTCGCCGACCGCCGCGTGTGGCCGGCGATCGACATCTCGCAGTCGGGCACCCGCCGCGAAGAAAAACTCCTCGACCCGGACACGCTCCACGCCGTGACGATGCTGCGGCGCACGCTGTCGAGCATGAACCACCTCGACGCGATGGAACAACTCACCGGCAAGCTCGCGAAATTCAAGAGCAACCGTGAGTTCATCAGCCTGATCGCAACGGCCCGCGCGGCGGATTAACTCGCTCAAGCCGCATAGACAATTGAATGGCACCTCCGCTTGCCGTTATTCACGTTGAGATCGACGACGTCACACTGACAGTCGATCTCAGCGACGGCCGGACGATGAAAGTGCCGCTCGATTGGTATCCGCGTTTAGTCGAAGGAAGCTCCGCTGAACGAGCGAACTACCGCTTGCTCGGCGGCGGCACCGGCGTGCATTGGCCGCTGCTCGACGAAGACGTCAGCCTCGGCAACCTGCTCGACGGGCGAAAGTCGGCGGAAAGCCAACCTTCGTTCGACAAGTGGCTACGGAGTCGCGCCGGCACGCCGACGAAAACGGAATCTCCCGCGCGCGGCATGAGTCTCGACGACTAACGACTCGTCAAACAATAGCCTCTAGGCCGCCCGGCTCACGCGCACCGTCTGCTCAGCTTCTTCGCCGTCGAAGTTCACCAGCCGTCTTACCGCGTACGTCTGCTTGCCTTGGCAGGCGAAGTAGATCCGCGAGCAGACTTCGCCCAGCAGGCCGAGCACGAAGAATTGCGTGCCGACGACCATGCCCAACACGCTGAGCAAGAGCAGCGGGTTGCCCGTCATGTCGACGCCGCCGAGGAGCTTCATGGCGACCGTCGCGGCGCCGGATGCGCAGCCGGCGAGCACGCCGATCAGGCCCATCCCGCCGAAGAGCTTCATCGGGCTCACGGCGTAGCGAATCAGAAACTTCACGGTCATCAAGTCGAGGATCACGCGCACCGTACGCCAGATGCCGTACTTCGTCGTGCCGAAGCGGCGGGCATGGTGCTTCGTCTCCACTTCCACGCAGCGGGCTCCTTGCCAATGCGCGAGGATCGGAATGAAGCGATGCATTTCGCCGTAGAGCTCGAGCTCTTGCGCGATCTCGCGACGAATCACCTTGAGCGTGCAGCCGAGATCGTGAACCGGAAAGCCGGTCACTTTCGAGATCAGCCAGTTCGCGATCTTCGACGGCAGCTTGCGGTTCACGAAGGCGTCTTGCCGATGCTTGCGCCAGCCGTGGACGAGGTCGTAGCCTTCTTCGAGCTTGGCGACCATCATCGGGATATCGGTCGGGTCGTTTTGCAGATCGCCGTCGATCGTGACGACGTAGTCTTGCGTGGCATGCCGAATGCCGGCTTGCATCGCGGCGGTTTGTCCGTAGTTGCGGCGAAAGTCGACGACCTTCACATGCGCGTCGCGGGCGGCGAGCGCGTCGAGCTTCTCCGTGGTGCCGTCGCGCGAGCCGTCGTTGACGAAGATCAATTCGTAGGGGCGGCCGGTCGGCGCGATGGCATCGGTGAGCGCGCGATACTGTAGCTCGACGTTGTCGCGCTCGTTGTAAATCGGAATGACGACGGAAATGCTCACGAGCGAAAACTCCACGAACGGAATCGGATTCTAAACTCGGCTAACTACGCTTCGTCGTCGGCGCGGCGGCTTCCAAAGCCTCGGGCCGCACGACGGGGCTCGACTCGCGCCAGGCGTCGACCTCGGGCGAGTTCGAACTCGGCGCGAGCTTACGACCTATGACCACGAAACTGCGCGGACGATCGTAGCGATTGCGGTCGATCGTGACCACGCCGACTTGTTCCCACGCGAAAGGCAAAGGAAGCGGCGACGGTTCGCCGGCGGCGCTGTTGAAGCAAAAATACTCCCAATCGGCCGTGCCGGCGGAAGCCGGCGTCGGTGTTGCGACCAACTCCACCCGACGTGGGCCCATGCCGGCAAGGTGGTAAGTAAAGAGATGGCTGACGGGCACGAAGCTCACAAGCTTCGCCTCGCCCGGCACCAGCGCCAGCGTGCGTCGCACATCGGCACGGATGTCGAAGCTGTAGGCTGCGAGCGAGTTCACGCCGGCGACCGTATACGACAGACCGTAGAAAACAGCGAGTACATAAGCAGCCGTGGCCGAAGCCCGCAGGGAGTCGGGCTTGTCGAGCCGGCGCATCGCCCAGCGGCAGCAGAGGCAGACCGCAACCGTTGCTAGTAGCAACAAGGTAACAACGCCGAAGCTCTGCGCCCCGGACGGGTTCGTCGACTTCGGAATCCAATGGGTCAGGCCGCTCGATTGCCACGCGAAGTAAACGGTGACGACCAGCGCAATCGCGCAGCCGGCCAGCAGCGCCGCGCGCCAGATGCGCCGCGCGACGGCGCCGGCTTCCGCCGCCAAAGCCAATTGCGCCGCCGTGCCGCCGAGCAAGGCGATGCACGGATAGAGGGGCATGAAGTAGCGTGTCTGCGCGGCATGAGCCAGCAACAGCGGCACGAGGCACAGCAACGCCGACAGCGCCAAGAACTGCGCGGGTCGTTTCGCGGCTTCGAGTCGGGCTCTTAACGAACGATCGCAGAAGCAGACCAACACGCCCGACCAAGGGAGCGTGCAGTGCAGCACTTCCCACGGAAACGCCAGGGCATGCCGCACGACTTTCCCAGCCGAGCCGCGCGTGAAGCGGTTCAGCGATTCTGCGCCCCAGATCATCGCCGTCGAGGTGAGATCGGTCGCCAGCATATAAGGAATTTGCCACGCCGCGACGATGGCCGCGAAGACCGCGAGGCCGACGAGTTGCCCACGCTGCCGGAGAAACGAGCGATCGTAGCACCAGAGAAACAACCAAGTGCTGCCGACGAAATAGATCGGTCCTTGCGGCCCTTTCGTCAGCGCGGCCAAAGCCGCCAGCGCATAGCCGACGCTCCACGTGACCCACGGGCGACGGTTTTGCAGATAACACGCCAGCCAACCGAGCAGAGCGCCGGAGGTGAGGAGCGTGAAGAGAGATTCCGTTTCGGCATGCCGCCCGAGTTGGAGCACTTGGCCCATCGTGGCGTAGCCGATCGCGGCCGTGAACGCGCCGAAGCGTTCGAGAAACGTCCGACCGCAAACATAAATCAGCAGCGTCGTCAGCAACGTCGCCAGCAACGACGGCAGGCGCACCGCGAGCGCGCCGTCGTTGCCGAACAGCAGCATCGACCACGCGATGCACCAGTTCGCCAGCGGCGGACGATTCGGGAACACGTCTCCTTGTTCGCGCGGCACGATCCAATCGCCCGACTCGATCATCTCGCGGGCCACTTCGGCCCAACGGGTTTCTTCGCCCCGCAAAGTCAGCGTGGCGGGACGCGTGAAATAAATGCCGCAGACCAAGAGCAGGGTCAACCAAAACTCAGGCTCGCGCCAGAAGCGGACGCGCACCGACGGCGCTCTGACAACGCGCGCGGCAGGGCCCACGGCGGCGGCGGCGACGGGAACGCTCGAAGCAGTCATGCTCGAAGGGTATTTCGGAAATAGGTGAAGCGGGGCGCGGGGGCGAACTCTCGCAGAAACCGCCGGCCCGATCCAGACGAGATTCCAGCCCTGCCGGCAACGCTTCGGCCATGCTTCGACAGCGTTTCGGTAATAAGCGGCTCGTCGGCCGCGCATGCCGCGGGAAGTTTGCGTTGCTCGCTGAGGGGACGTTATGCTGACGCTCAATCCCGCTCATTCTGAGCGAGACAACCGAGTTTTTTGGTTTCAGCAACGGGCATGCGCCACCTCAGCATCACCTTTTTGACGTGGTATGTATGCGGCATGTTTATGCTGCTGGCCCTGCTCTCGTCGGCGATCACCTATGTCCCGAGCGCTCAATGGATCGGAGCGATCTTCGGCCTGGGTTCGATAACAGCGGCATTGACGGCGGCCGCAGCGGCGATCGTCTGCGGTCGGCTTCCGTCAACGCATTGGGTTCATACGTCGCGGCCGCTGTTTGTCGGCTCGCTCGTCGCGGCAACCGCCGCAACGTTGTTGTTCCTCGTCATAGTCTGACGATTCACCGAACGACACGGTCCTGTCGCCGACATAAGGAGGCATGAGCATCAAGCGAGAAACAAGCATGAAGAAGAGCGGGGCAGGTAACAGCAAAATACGGAACAGCAAGACACAGCAGAGCGAGGCGAAGCACGAGGAGTCTCCGTCGCAGCTGATCGACGCGCGCATCGAGGAACTCGGCGACTGGCGGGGCGAGTTGCTCGCTCGGCTTCGTGCCATCGTCAAGGAAGCCGATCCCGAAGTCGTCGAGGAGTGGAAGTGGCGGGTGCCCGTCTGGTCGCACGACGGGCTGATCTGCACCGGCGAGACGTATAAGAAAGTCGTGAAGCTGACCTTCGCCCACGGCGCGGCGCTGAAGGATCCCGCGAAACTCTTCAACTCCAGCCTAGAAGGAAACACCCGCCGCGCCATCGACTTCCACGAAGGGGAACCGATCAAAGAAAAAGCACTAAAGACGCTAATTCGCGCCGCCGTGAGTTGGAACAAATCTAAAGGCCGCGGTTAATCTACGGCATAGAGATAGGCTGTACGGTTGACTTTCATTTGTTATCCTTGCGCTTAAGTGAATCTCTATCTGCGCATTAAGCTGCAACGACACGATCTAGAAACATTCATGAAGAATGATGAACCCGCAGGATGCGGCAGGACGAGCACCGCATGGTTTTTATCGATCTCTGCGGCGGCCCTCTTCTTGATCGGCTGCGGCTACGTTTTTTTCGTCCCTCTCTTCGAGGGCTTCGATGAGAGCGGGCACTACTCCAGCTTGCGGCAAATCTCGCAGACCGGCGAAATCCCGATGCGCGGCAACGCGTTTCTCGAGCGCAGCGTCGCGGAATACCAAGGCCCGACCGCTTACGGCAGCGGAGAGCCGCCATTCGACGATAAACTCACTTACAAAAAGTTCTTCGCCGCTCCCGCAGCGGTGCAAGACTACGCCGCGCTCTATCGCACGCCCCGCGCGCCGTCGAACTACGAACCAAGCGGATTCTCGAATTGGCAGGCGCAACACCCGCCGCTTTATTACCTCGCTCTCTCGCCCCTCGATAGTGCCCTGCAACGCTTGGCCTTCGTCGACCGTTTTCTGGCGCTGAGAATCGCGTCTCTGGCGATCGCCGTGGCGGGTGTTTTGCTCGGAATGCTCGCGGCGACGAAAGCCGCCGAGAACGAAACGAGCCGCCTGGGGGCGCTGCTCGGCTTCGCGATCTATCCGATCGCATTCCCGATGCTCGTTCCGGAGTTCGCTCGACTGGGGAACGACTCGCTCTGCCTCTTTTTCGTCGGGCTCCTCGCCTATCTGTTTGCATCTGCCCAACCGACGGAATTAGGCCCGAAGAAATCTCTGCTGATCGGAACGTCGCTCGGCTTGGGCCTGCTCACGAAGGCTTTCTTCTTACCGATCGCGGCAGGGATCTTCACGTTCCTGTTCGTTCGCGCGCTGGCGACGAAAGCGAAGCCGGAACTACTTCGCGCCCGACTCCTCGAGCTGCTGTGGATCTCCGTCGCCGCGCTGGCGATCGGGTCCGGCTGGTACCTCTACCAATACCTCCGTTTCGGCTCGCTCTCCGGCTCCGACGAGAGCATTCAGCTTGCCGATCAAGGGGGACTGCTCCTAGGGCTCGGCAAGAACTTCTCGTTCTTCCGCTTGGCGAAAGGAATATCGGCGACCATCGCCACCTTCATTTGGGCCGGCACATGGTCGCTTACACGACTGCCCGACCTGTTCCTCGTTCCGCTCATGGCGCTTCTCGCCGTCGTGGCCGTTTCTGCGTTCAACGCCTCCCGCGGAAAAAGCTTGTTGAGCATGAGCTCCCTGCCTGCTTGGGTGCTGGCTTTTTTCGCGTTGGGTTTGCTCTGGCACATCTTCGTCAGCATCGCCCGGGCCGGAATCGGCGCGACGCCGGGCTGGTACCTCCATATTTTCATGCCTTGGCTCGCGCCGTGGCTGGGAATCGGATTTTATTCGCTGTGGAGGTCGAGACTTAAGCCCCTACTTCTTGTCTTGATCGTTTACGCGGTCGTCTATCAGCTCGTCGCCGTTTGGGCTTATCTGACTCTCTACTCCGGCTACGCAATCAAAGGGGACGATAAACTGTTTCACTTTTCCGAACCGTTCATGGGCTTATTTCAAGCCGGCAAAGTGTTCGACCATCTCTCCGTGCTCACCTATCCCAAGCTCGGAGCGGCGTTGTTTGCGTGCGGCTTGGCTTTGCAACTGGGACTCATCGTCGCATTGATGCGCAGCAAACGAGAGCGACCTCCCGTTACGACCTGACAACCGCTGCTCAGCGTGGCGGATTTCGCTTTAATCTTTGAGAAGTGACGCGACCGCTCCCTCATATTCAGCAGTTACGCTAGGCTCCAATGCGTCGGTTCCCATACTCGTTGTCGCGACTACTTCTAACCGTTGCTTTCATTTCGCTTTTCTTCGCTTTTCGAAGGTTCTTCGTTTTCGGCGGCAATCTCTTCGCCGACTGTATCGACAGAGCGGCGTTACTCCCCTCGTTCTTCGCCCTCTTGGCTGCGGTCGCTTTCGAGTTCACTCGCCACGGTCGAAGTCTTTGGCCGAGCGTAGCGATCAGTGCAGCGGCGGCCTTCGCGGTCGTAACGCCGCTTGCAATCGAGCTGGCCGAGATCGCGCGCATCAATTGGAACTACTGGAATTGGCGCCACGATTTCCCGGAGTTCATCCTGATCCTGTCGAAGCATTCCCTATTGGGCGCGATCGCAGGCGGACTGGTGGCAATATCATTTCGATGGGCTCGAAAAGCTCGACAAAACCTAATGAGTCGCTCCGTCTGATGCGGTGGCTTATACTGATTTTTAATTCGATAGCGCAACTGCCGCGGTGCACGGAATCTAAGTAGTCGGGTCACCATGAAACCCATCGTCATCTTCCTCGTGTTTCTTGCGTTCACGGCGTCGTTGCCGAGGCGGCATGTGCCTCGGCCGTGGATCATGCGTGCCGAGAATCGGAATTGTATCTCGGCTGCTACGAGCGTCCGTCCGCTCGATCGCTATTACTATGTCTTGCCTCCGGTGAGGCGCGAGGTCGGAGTGGTCGACCTCGTTGCTCCCGATGCCGAGGTCGCTCCGGCCTTCGGCACCGCCGCGATGCTGTACGGCATCGCGCTCTATCTCATGGGCGACGACGGCTACGCCGGCTATAGAATATTTCTGTACGCCCACGAAGCCCAACCGCTTCTCGTCGCCGGCGCGCTGGCCCTAGCGATCATCGGGACCGTACACCTAACCAATCGCTCTACCTGACGCGACGGCTTATATTGGCTTTCGATTCGACAGCTTACCTATCACCCGCGCGGGCGGTCTTTCTCATTCGACGGTGACGCTGTGATTTTCCGGTGGGCCATTCTCCAACTGATGTCGTACGGGATACTGCCGTGGCTTTTATTCTTGACCGTCACTTTTTGCGCTGCCCGATTCGGCGGCCTGCTCGGCACCTTAGGTGGTCATGTTCTGGTCGCTTGCGCCGTCGTCGCGTTAGACGTCGCTTGGATTCAGTCTGAAATGCACAATCCCAACTGGGACGGAGCGCCGGACGCAGACCTCGTTTTTTTCTTCGGCGTTATCGTTCGCGTCGTGCTCATCAATACCGTTCTTCTGCCCTTCGCGATTCCGATCCTTTACCTGCGAAACACTTCAAACGCCCGCGCGTCCTAACGAAACTGATGATTCGCCCCATGGCCCTTAGCACCCACGCTATGCACAAGCCCTACCATTCGTCCCTCGCCGTGTTCGTCGCACTTGCGGCTCTTTGGAGCGCGGCGAGTTCGCCGGTTGTCGCTCAGAAAAAGCTCGGCCAGAGTTCGGGCACACCGAAAAAAGTAGTCCCCAGCTCCGGCGCGCAGAAAAAGCGTGCGACGAGTTCGCTCCCCGTAGTAAAGCTGGAGCTCGTATCCTCAAAAAGAATCTGGGGGGAAGCCAAGCACAACGGCTTTCCCGACCTGATTCGTTTCCAGGGAACGTGGTATTGCTGTTGTCGCGAGGGAGATGAGCACGTCGGCGGCGCGAATGGGAAGATTCGGGTCATCGCTTCGACCGACGGAGAGGTTTGGGAGCCTGTCGCGCTGCTGGCCGAAGAGGGAGTCGACCTGCGCGACCCGAAGCTCTCGGAGACGCCGGACGGGCGTTTGATGCTTGTAATGGGAGGCTCCGTCTTTCGCGACGGCGACCCGCAGCAGCTGATCACGATGCAGTCGCGCGTGGCCTTCTCAGGCGACGGCAAGGCTTGGACTCCGCTAGAGAAGATCATCGAAGACAAGCACTGGCTCTGGCGCGTGACTTGGCATCAAGGCCGAGCCTACGGCATCTCGAAAGTAAAAACGGGAGACGCGACGCGCGGCTTCCTCTACACCTCGACCGACGGCCTCGCCTGGCAGCGGATCACGGAGCTTGAGCCGGGGGGCAACTACGTGAGCGAAACGACGCTGCGGTTCACGCCCGAGGGAGAGATGGTCGCGCTCATTCGGCCGGGCTATCTCGGCGTCAGCTCCGCCCCTTACGAGCAGTGGTCGTTTCGACAAGTGCCGGCGAAGCTCTCCGGCCCGAACTTGATTCGTCGGGACGACGGTTCGTGGTGGGCCACGACGCGCGGCAACGGACCGTTAACGGCGGCGGAGCAAGCCACGACGACGAAGACCGCCGCCTCGCGCACGATCTTGGCCCAGGTATCTCCGGACGGCGCGTTTCGGCAAGAACTGGTGTTGCCGAGCGGCGGCGACACCGGTTACGCCGGCCTCGCGTTCGAGGGAGACACACTCTGGCTCGCCTACTACGCCTCGCACGAAGGCCAAGGGATCTATCTCGCCAAAGTTCGTTTCGAGAAACCGTAAGAGGTTGCCGTTGATTTGTCGCGAGTTGTGTTGCAGGGTACAACAGCGAGATTGAAACATTTCTACTGGGCCGCCGAATATCTGTTAGGCCTATGGATTTGAGTGCGTTGTTTAGCGTAGCGTTGCATCTCCTCTTGCTATTTGTGCCTTTCTACGCCGCCACTAAGCTCCCGGCGATTCGAGATTGGATCGATCGCTTCGTTCCCAACCCGGAACCGGTTCCTCGTGAGGTGAGCTTAGTGGATGCTCTAAAGAGAAAGCGAGGACGACCTCTATTTCCCGATACGAATGCACCGCGCATAGTCCGTCTGCTTTTCTGGGCAGATATTACGGCTTTGTCTATCCTTGGTTGGATGTGCCTCTCGGCGGTTTCCTCATTCAATCCTGAAAAGGTCTATTGGGGCACGAGATATGCGCACGCGATTGCCACTCGCTGTTTTTTTGCAACGCTGCTTATACTCTTCAGCACGCTTTTATTACTAACACTAAGCGAGCCCGCTCGACGCGTCCGATCGTTTATCGTGATCGTATTTGTCTCCATCGTACTTTTGATTCTTTGGCTTCCTGTGCTCACCTAACCAGTCGCTCCGGTTGCGCCGCCAGGCATTTGATGGTTTTTGGCTCGCGCACTTTGTTCGCGTTATACTGATGCTTGAGCCCGTTGCGGTTTGCGGGCAACTAGTTCGACGGTATGTGATTCAACCAATGTGGCATCCTTGCCCTGGAGGCGTTATGTGGCGATGCGTGGCGGTGGTTCTAGGTCTGGTTGCATGCGCGCTATCGGGTCGGGCGGAAGCGCTTGTTGCGGCAGATGACAAGGCCGACGAGTTGGCGCGGCTGACCGGGGAATACACCGCCGAGTTCTACGTTCGCACGGGCCACGCACCGGCGGCGAAGGAAGCGTTGCAGGGACTTACCTTGGAGATCGACAAGGACCGGTGGATCCAGAATTACCGCGGGGATGTCGCTCCCTATCAGATCACGCTCGACCTCGCCGACGACCTCAAGGCGATGCAGTTGACCCATCAAAAAGTGAAGGCCGTGCGGAACTGCGCGTATGTGCTTAAAGACGGCTCGCTCACCGTGACCGAATATCTCGGCCAAGAAGGAGAAACCACGGTCACGATCTGGAAGCGGAAGCCGCCGATCAACTAGCCGAGCGTAGCAGGCACGTTCCACGTGCCGTTCGCCACGTAAGACTTCTTGTAACCATAACGGCTTCGTCAACGAACGACGCATGAGGCGGACGGCACGTGGAACGTGCCTGCTACTTTGAATTGCCGGAGCTCGCACGGAATTCGGCGCGGCCGATTTGTCGCCGGCCGAGTCGCCGGTTAAAACATCGCTAACCGTTCCGCCGTGCGGCGGCCGTAGACCTATAATCCCTCGCGTGAACTCATGACGTTGAAGATCGTCAATCGGATCTGCTACACGATCGCGATCGTCTGCATTATCGCCGGCGTCGTCTACGGGCTGATGCTGATCTGGGGCGACTATTGGGACAAAGACGCCTGGAAAGGCCTAGCGAGCCTCTCCGTCGTCCTACTCGGCGCAGTGATGACCTTGAGCATCAATCAGATCCTCCTCCGCAATCGCCACCCAGGCGACGGATAGCCCGCCTACGCGTTGGGCTTCAACGGCACGCCTCACAGCACACTAGGCCGATCTGGTTATAATCTTGTCAGGCTGCTGCAAGTGGCGATACATTCCCACAACTAGCCATTTTCGAGTTAGTATTTTTTTTGCTTTCGGGGGCTTGGCATGCGGCAACTCCTATTCGCCATTGCGATGAGCCTCTCAATCCCGTCCGCTACGAACGGAGCGGAGAAGTCCGCAAGTGTCGCCGAGGTCTACGCGTGGTTCGACACGCTCGAACTGCCCGACGTGCGAAAGTTGCCTTTCGTCGAAATCCGCTTCGTTGTTCCGCGGGATGACGAAGGGAAGAACCTCCCCGCAAAGCGCTATCGATCGGCGATCGAAGGTTTCGTTACGGCCGAAGACGAAAGCTCGATCTCGCTTTTCACCTACGACCTCTATCGCTTGAAGATTCCTCGCAGCGAGATCATTGCTACGGCCGACGGTCGTTCCTATCGGCCGCTCAAGATCGAGACGGCGGCCGAGCGTTTGCTCGCGAGGATCAAGCTGCATCGCAAACGATTCGATGCGGAAGCGGCGCGACGGGCCGACTTCAACAAGCCGGCAGCGGAGTTCAGCGACGAAGAGCTGATCACACTCGGTCTGGATTCCAACGGGCCTTCGCCCGACGCACCGACGAGCGTCATCTATCGTCACGATCTGCATCCGAAGATCGACGTGCTCTTAACAGCTTGGCTCTGTAAGCAACTCGGCGATGAGGCTTCGCGACAACTGTTGGAGGAGCAAGTCCCTCACCTTCCCGAAGCAGGGTATGTCAACACGAATCGACCGCAGCCGACCACGTTGCGCGACGAAGTAATGAGCGGCATCGAGCTCGATTATTTTCAGCGCATGATGCAGTCGCTGGTGCTGCCTCAAGTGACATGGAACGACGTGTCCGCTCAGTGCGAGTGGATCGCCCGGCGGTTTCCGAAAGACTTGATTCAAGAAGAACATTTCCCGTTCTTCGCGCGCGTGAAGCGCATGCTGACGACCATGCGCCCGGCCGAAGAATGTCGCCGTCTCGATGCTGAGATCGCCGCCGTACGGAAGGCGAGTGGTCCATGGAAGGCCGAACATGCCGAGTACCTGGTCTACTCATTGCGCCATGGTCGGGGCTGGATCGAATACGAAGAGCCTCGGGAGATGGCCGACCTCCGACGGTGCGGCAAAGTCGGGCTCGCGGCGATGATCGATCATGTCGATGACGACACCCCGACACGATACGTCGGTACCGGCCATCGATTCAACTCCTGGTTATCGAGCGCATCGATCGGGCACCTGATCTGGTTCGAACTTTCGCACGGCGGCAAGATGCCCAACGGCATCGAGTTCTTCGAGTTCAACGACCCGCCCGAAGCTAGGGCCGCCCTTAAGGCCAAGCTTCGCAAGTTGTTGCTCACGGCGAAGTAGCCCGCCCCGATTTCGGATAACGAATGAAGAGTACATTTTCGCCACCTAACAAGCCGCTGCGCCTGACGCGACGGCTTATGCTCGTTTACGCGGAAGACTCGCAACGCCGAAGTATTGAATCACTACCGCAATCCCGGCCCACACGTACGCGACTGCTGCGTGGTGGATATGATGCTTGAGAAGGTTTAACTTTATAAGCTGCCGATTTGTCGCAAGTCGAGTCGCAGGTTAAAACATCGAGATCGACTCACTCATACTCGGCCGCAGATTTTCGGTAATGTTTTACTTCAATTCGGCGGTCGAACACCTCTTAGGCACAGGGTGCCTGCGTCGCGATGAAACTCGACAATCGGACGCCACCTCCACAGGAGCGGTAGATGCGGACCCTGATAGTACTGAACGCCTTCGTGCTGGCGATTGTAGCTGCATTCGCGTTCTTTAGGGCCTCAACCGAAATCTCGGGATTTGACGGAAGTGCAAGGGTAGGTGAACTCGGCAGAGCAAATGTGGTCGACTACGACAGGGCGGAGACATTTAAACCCCAGTGGGCCGATGGAAGCGTGCATGTTCACATTGCACGATTCATTTCGGCATCGTACCTGTCGTCATTACTATTCGTTTCCGTGGTGGCAGCTTCCGTCTCGGCCGTTAACATGGCGTTCTTATTCTATTCAGCGGCGAACAAGACCGACGATCGTCGGAACTGACTAAAAGTACCTTGCGAATGCCGGACTTAGCCGCCCTGCCGGCATTGGGCCTTCGGCAATCCCGGCGTGTTAGGCTGCAACGGAGCGGTCTACGGCGAGTTTGGCTGATCCACCTCAACACTAGTTCGATACCGACCATGATTTCACCTGCAAGACACTTGTTGTTCCGAGTGAGTTGGCTGCTGTTTGCGATCGCGGCGCTTGCCGATGGCACGAAGTCCCGCGCGCAGCAAGCGTCCGGTGCGCAGCAAGCGAACCAGCCGGTCGAGGTCTTCAAGCCCACCAAGATTTTAGCCCACAGTCGTTTGAATCTCTGGCTCGGCACGGAAGACTGCGTCGTGCATCTTTTCCTAGACCTGCCGAAGCGGGTTACGAAAACGACGACGGTGCCGCTGATCGGAGACCTCGCTGCAGGACCGAACGTGCAGCTATACAAAATGCTGCGAGGCGGAGCCGCGAATCCGCCTTGGCCGAAGGAGCGCGACCACCTCTACCGGCAAGTGAAGTTGCGTTCCGGTTCAGCGGTCTGCAAGCCGACAGGCAAAGTCTACGATCATCACGGTGTGTACGAAGCAGTGGAATTCGAGATAACGCTCGAGAAGCTGGTCTTCGAAGACAGAGTGCTTCGAGTCGACCGGCCGATCGTCGTCTTCTGGAACATGCCGCCGCCACCCTAGCCGAACCAGCCGGCCGATTCATAGAACGTCGGAACTATGACCCGGGTGGCAGCAATCGGCAATGCGGTCGATGTCGCCTTGAACGAGCAGCAGTACGGATTTGTCTCGGCTCACGATCTCAGGCGTGAGGTGGCTTCGAGCGCGATAGAATCTATGCGAGCCCGATCACTTCGAGCGGGCGGCTGATCGCTATCCGTTAGGTAGCACACAGGCTTCACGATCGCCATCCATTCCCGGAAGGAGCACCATGGCTAAGTATCTGATCTCATTTCCGAGCGCGGCGATGGTTGTGCCCGATGGCGAATGGGAAACCGTGGGCCGCGACGCACGCGCTGTGATTGAGGAGGCGAAAGCCGCCGGTGTTTACGTCTTCGCCGGCGGAATCGACGAAGACGTGCCCCCTATACTCGTCTCTGCCGACGGCGCGGTTGCCACGGGCGGCTATCCTTGGGCCCCCACGCTCGACGGCGGCTTCACCGTGTTGGAACTCCCTTCGCGCGACGAGGCCATCGCGTGGGCCGCGCGCCTCGCCAAGGCCTGTCGCTGCGACCAAGAACTGCGCGTCTTCGGGCTCGACCCGCAGTCCTAAGAGCAGCACTGAAACGGCGAGGGCAAGTGCGGCCTAACAATTCCTTCGAGCCGCACTCGCTTCGCGGGTCGTGAGATGTGAGGGAATTATGAAGAATGCGTTACTTCGCTTGCGCAGGATGGCCGAAATCCACGTCATTGATTAGATTCTACGGGGTAATTTCCAGCCTTTAGCGACTTCGATTCTCGTCGTCGCGAGTATCGCTTTTTTGCAGAGAAGCACATCCATGTCGGACTCAGACCCACCGGCCATTTTGGGAGGACGCGCGAAATTGTGGCGTTCTTTCTGGATGATCGTTTCGACGATCGGTATCGCTGCAGTTGTCGTGTTGCTCGTTCGTCCGTTTAAAGTCGAATCACCTCCCGCTGCGCCGTTGCCAGGAAGTGAAAAAGCGGAATTGCCCTCAGTGCGCGTCGATGGCCCGGGAATGATTCTCATCGTGCCGGATTCGCCTCTTAGAGAACAATTGTCGTTCTTCAAAACAGCACGCAGCAAAGTCACGTATCCATTGATGACGGTTACCGGCTCCGTACTAGCGCGAGTATCCAATGGAGAAGGGCCGATCGAGGATCGTTGGCAGTTCAGCACCGCGGAACTTTCGACGACTTACACCGAGTGGATCCGTGCGAAGTCCGAGGTCGATTTCGCCCAAAGCCAATACGATAAAACTCGCGAACTCGTGAAGGCGGAAAACGAACACCTCAGCGCCGTGGTGAAGCGATTGCAACCGCTCAGCCAAGATGCCGCGGTCGCGACCGCTCAATTCAAGCAATCGCAAGCCGACCTTTTGAAATCGCAGATTCAAGGCGAAAAAGATGTTTTCTCTGCGCAGTCGACGTTGCGACAAGCGCAGAAGAGCAAGGCCGCGCTCGAGCGGCAGCTCTCCCAATCGGGCATCGAGCCGATTGTCTTCTCTCGAGCCGTCGCAAAGATGGTCTTGGTCGTCGCGAATGTTCCGGAAGGGCGAATCTCACTCGTGCGCGAAGGTCAGAGTTGCCATGTTCGTTTCTACGGCTACCCACACGATCTATTTCCCGGGCACGTAGAATCGCTAAGCTCCGCAGTAACGCAAGACCGTCGCACATTGCGCGTGTTGTTCGATCTCAACGACTCGAAGGACCTGCTCAAGCCCGGCTTGTTCGGCGAAGTGGGGCTCGGGACCGATGAGCGCGAGGCGGTGCTCGTACCGCCCGGCGCTTTACTGCACATCAATCGCGGGGACTACGTGATCGCGGCGCTGGGCAATCACCGCTGGCAAGTCGTGGAGGTGAAACTCGGGGAGTTGCACGGCGATCGATTCGAGGTCGTCGAGGGGCTCGCCGGCGATCGCGAGATCGTAGCCGCGGGTGCGATCTTGCTTAAGCCATTGGCGATCGAAGCTCTCGGTTGGCAAGCGACCCCTTCGCCGACGCCGGTCACCGCGGTCTCGACGACGGGAAATTGATCTCATGATCGCAAACATCATCGCCTGGAGCCTATCGCACCGACTAATTATAGCCGCGTTGTCGATTGCCGTTTGCCTCGCCGGCGTGTGGTCGTTCACCCAGCAGCCGATCGACGCCTATCCCGACATCTCGGCGCAGCAGGTGTTGATCATCTCGAGCTATGCGGGTCGGGCACCGGAAGAGATCGAGCGACAGGTGACGATTCCGATCGAGCTGGCGATGGGAAGCGTGCCCGACGTGGCGGTCATTCGTTCGCGTACGATCTTCGGCTTGTCGATCGTCGGACTGGTGTTCAACGAAGGCGTCGATAAATACTTCGCGCGGCAGCGGGTGCAAGAGCGTCTGGCCGGGATCACGCTCCCCGACGGCGTACAGCCCGAGCTCGGCCCTCTCGCCACGGCCTACGGCGAAATCTACCGCTATGAGCTCAGAAGCGATCGCGGTCATTCGGTGACGGAGCTGCGCACCCTGAACGATTGGGTCGTCGTGCCGCGACTGATGCGCACGCCGGGAATCGCCGAGGTCGCCAACTTCGGCGGCTACGAGAAACAATACGCCGTAAAGCTCGATCCGGGCCAGCTCGAGCGCTACGGCCTGTCGCTGGAAGACGTCGTCTCAGCCGTGCAGACGAACAACGCCAACGCCGGAGGCAGCGTCCTCAGACGCGGCGACATGTCGTTCGTCATTCGTGGCCGGGGCACCGTGGCGAACGAACAAGACATCGAAGCGGTCGTCGTGAATACGATCGGCGGCACGCCGGTCAATCTACGCGACGTCGCCGAGGTCGAGCTCGATCATCGGATCCCTGCCGGCATCTTCGGCATGAACGACAG
Organism: Planctomycetia bacterium; assembly: GCA_021413845.1. Taxonomy (NCBI): domain Bacteria; kingdom Pseudomonadati; phylum Planctomycetota; class Planctomycetia; species Planctomycetia bacterium. Next base: position 20,212 of record JAIOPP010000009.1, read on the forward strand.
ACCCGAGGCGGTCGAAGGAATCGTGCTGATGCGTCGAGGTGAGAACCCATCGCGCGCCCTTGAGCTCGTTCGTAGCGAGATGGACGAACTCAATGCATCGGTGTTGCCGAAAGGAGTTTCGATCGATCCGTTCTACGATCGTCAGTTCCTCGTCGACAGCACCTTGCACACGGTAACGCACAGCGTCGTTACGGGCGTGGCGTTGGTGCTGCTCGTGTTGCTGGCGTTTCTCGGCAGCCCCCGGATGGCGATCCTCGTGGTCGCCACGATCCCCTTTTCGCTGCTGTTCGCTCTGACGTTGATGTACCTGACCGGAATCCCGATCGGGCTTTTGTCGATCGGAGCGATCGATTTCGGCATCCTCGTCGATGGTGCGGTGATCATGGCCGACAACATCGCACATCATCTTTCGCGGATGCGTAGGAAGGATCCGGCTTCGACCCTGACCGCGGCGATTCTCGCCGCCGCAACGGAAGTGGAACGGCCGGTGTTCTTCTCGTCGCTGATGATTATCTGCGCCTACGTTCCCTTGCTCACGCTTACGAGCATCGAAGGGCTATTGTTCCGCCCGATGGCACTCACGGTAATTTACGCGCTCATCGGCGCAGTGATCTTTGCGCTGTTCGTGATTCCGAGCTTGGCGACGTTTCTGCTCGGCCGCGGTTATACCGACTGGGAAAACCCGCTTCTAACTCTGTGCCGAATCCCTTACGAAGCGACGCTCAAACTGTTGATGAGGCTTCGCGTAGTCGTCGTCGGCGCCGTTGCCGTCTTGTTCGTCGCCGTCTGCGTGATGGTCGTGCCGAAGCTCGGCTTCGACTTCCTACCGTATCTCGACGAAGGAGTGATCTGGATTCGGGCCAATTTCCCCGAGGGAACCTCGCTTGAGCAAACGGCCGAGTACGGCAACCGGATGCGCAAGATCGTGCGAGATTTGCCTGACGTCACGTTCGTGATGTCGCAGGCCGGGCGCAACGATAGCGGCACGGATCCGTTCGTGCCCAGTCGGTGCGAGATGATGGTTGGGCTCAAGAAAATGGACGAGTGGCAGTATCCCTCGAAGCAAGCGATCATCAATGAGCTCGGGCACCGACTTCGTACGCAGTTTCCGACGACCCGCTTCAACTTCACGCAGCCGATCATCGACAGCGTGACCGAAGACACGAACGGCACGTCGGCCAACCTCGCAGTCGAGTTCTCCGGCAGCGATTCGGACAAGCTCTTAGACCTCGGCCGGCAAACGGTAGCCGTACTCCAGGCGGTTCCGGGAGCCGTCGACGTAAACATCGAGCAAGAGGGACCGCAACCGCAGCTCGTCGTGCAGCCCGATCGAGTGCGCTGCGCACGCTACGACACTCACATCGACGACGTGAACCGAGTCATCAATACGGCGCTCGGCGGCGAGCCGATCGGCGTGCTCTACGAAGGAGAACGACGGTTCGACATCACGGCTCGCTTCGATCGCCGGTTTCTCACCTCGCCGCAATCGATCGGGCAATTGCCGGTCTTCACTCACGACAAAGTGCCGGTGCCGCTCGCGCAAGTCGCCGATTTCGAGCTCGTCGACGGTCAGACGTTCATCGCCCGCGAAAGCGGTCGGCGGCGGATCACGGTACGTTGCGACATCGTCGGCCGCGATCAGGGGGGCTTCGTCGCCGAGGCGCAGAAATTATTCGCGGCGAAAGTAAAAGCTCCCGACGAGATTCGCGTCCGCTGGATCGGGATGTTCGAAAATCTCGAACGGGCCTCAAGGCATTTTGCATTGGTGATCCCGATCACGATGGTGCTGATCTACATCTTACTCGTCGTCACGTTCGGCAATCAACGCGAGGCATTATTGGTGCTGCTCTCGGTGCCGCTCGCGTTCATCGGTGGAGCGATCGCGCTCTATGTGCGCGGGATGACGCTGAACGTCTCGAGCGGCGTCGGTTTCGCGGCGTTGTTCGGCGTCTCGATCATGAACGGTGTGCTGATGGTCGAATGGATTTCGGCTTTGCGTACGCGGGGAGCGAAGCTCGAGCGCGCGATTCTCGAAGGGGCGGGAACTCGAATGCGGCCGATCCTCATGGCCTCGCTCGTCGCGATTCTCGGCCTGTTGCCGGCCTCGGTCGCCCACGGTCTCGGCTCCGACGTCCAACGGCCGCTCGCTACGGTGATCGTCTGGGGCCTCGTGAGCTCGATGCTACTGACGCTCTTCGTCGTGCCGGTGCTCTGCCGGATGTTTATGGTGAAGGATCGCGACATGGTAACGGGGCCGTCGACTTGAACCATTCGGGGCGGAACGCGCCGGAGGCCCCCGAGGACATTCACCTTTTTCGGACACCATTTCAAAATCCGCATTCGATCCTCTTGCGCCTACGGCGCACGGACATTTGTCCGTGAAGATATAGGAAGCCGGGGCCACCCTGCGGATTTCAGTGTTGCTGATTTGTCGCAACTTGTTTCATAGACTAAAATATCGATTTGATTCAGCCTAATATGCCGCGAATTTGCGGTAATGTTTTATCGCCATTCGGCGGCCGAATACCTGTTCGGCCGCGCGAATCGGCAAGGGGGTGGTCATGAGCGAACACAACCGCGCTCTCGAAGATGAACGGCGCCTCATCGAGGAACAAGCTGGCGACCTCGCTGAGGAAGCCGCAGCAAATAAAGAGCGGCAGCGGCGGTCCGAACTTATCGAGATGGCCATTGCTCAGAGCCCGCCGCAGTTTCACGGACACCTTCGGTCATTCCTCGACCGCGCGGTGAAGCACGAGGATCCGGAGTTCCGTCTCGCGTTGCAGGAGTTCTTCCTCAGGGAAGTGCCATACCGCGGCCTCGTCCGCGCCCTGCTGTACAACATTCGCAATGACGACGAGGACACGGTTCGTCGCGGACACAGATGGATCATCCTCTTCCCTCCACCCTGTCCACTGGCCTTCGACGTCATCCGCCAAGCACTCGACACGGACGACGACTGGCGCGATAAAGCGTTGAAGTTGGTCTGCGACTATGCACCGAGCAAGGAGAGTGCCGCCGAGCTACTGGCGGAACACATGCAGAGGGGCTCCGACCTAGCAGCCCTTGAACTCAGTGCCGTGGACCCAGACGCACCGCGGCTGGTCGAAGCGATGACGGCGGCTTTGGGAAGGAATTGGGTTGGCTCCTTCATCACCTACTGGGAAGCCGGTCTCTCCGGGGTCGGCCTAACGGCATGTGCCCTCGCTCGCTTGGGGCCGAAGGCGCGCGGGGCACTCCCCGCCTTAAGAGCAGCTGCCCTCGAACAACGCGGCCCCGATCAGACGGCGGCGTTTGAAGCTTATTCGATGTTGTGCGAGGACGAAGCAGACATACGCCGCCTGGCCGAGCAAATGAGCGAACTGGAAACAAACGTAGAACGACAAGACTATTGAAAGCTATCTGCCCGAACCTGGCGCTCTGGCAGACCGCGGGAACACGTAGGCTTTCTGAAGTTCACGCGTTCCGCGCACGGACATTTGTCCGCGCCACCCTGCGGCCGGGACGTCATCATAACAACTTCGCCGGGTAAAGGGTCTTATCAGGATCCGCGTAAGCACTCGTTATGCAGCATCGCGTCTTTCGAATCACCGGTGACGACATCGAGGATTTGCGCGATCGCATTCGCGACGAGGTGTCTATTGCGTCTTGGGATCGTTGGCTTCAAAACGCCAGCGAGCTTGATCCCCTCGTTCGCCGGATCGAGGCGGCGTTTGCGGGACAAACTCTCGACGACGGAATCGGACTGTTGGAGGCCCAGGGATTGGACGACTACGCCGGCGCGTCGGAACTTGCAGAATTACGTTCGAGAGATGAAGATGCCGACTGGCGCCGGATCGATTCGGAGACTCTCAATCACTGCTATGCTGCACCGACCTATCTCGATGCGCGCGGTTTTGTTTTCCATCTGCCGGCATTTCTGATCGCCGAACTTAGCGATACCTTCCACTATGGATTTATCGACCGCTTAGTCAGTGTTAATCGGGCACCTTCCGGATGGATCGACTTGTTGACCACGACTCAGCGCGATTCGTTAGTCGATACGCTGAAGCTGGTTTCTCTTCATCCCAGTTATCACGACAGATCCGCCGACATCACTATTGCGATCGACCGGCTTCGCGGTACCCGGGACGAAGTATGATATTCTTGCATAACAATCGGATGAACCTGAGCCGGGCGATACCTACGTTCGCTTCGCTCATTAGGTCTATTCTCCGGCCCGGTTATCCCAATCGTTAGGCGTCGTAAGAGGTGCGCTCTTGGGCAGTTTGGAGTTCACGTGTGACTGCGGCACAGGCTCGTTCTTGTCGTCAATTGACAACCGGTCCTATGTCGCCCATCTCATCACGGATCAGGAGTATGACGCTTTCTCAGGTATCGTAGACGACGCCATTGAGAAATCCGGACCAACGCCGCGCGACAAGGACACGGCGTGCATGAGGTGGCGGAAGTTTCGGATGCCGAAGGCTTGGCAGTGCCCAAGTTGCGGCTCACTGTACGTTGAGGCTCAAGACGGGCGACGGCATCGCTTCCTACCTGAATCGGAGGACGTGTCCAAGCAACTTTTCAAACGCCGTTGACGACACGATACGCGGGGTAAAGGGTTTTATCAGGATCCTATTAACCACTAGTTAGGCGGCAACAATCGCGTTGTTAGATCATGAGCGACGAAGTCTTGATTTGGATCGGTTTGTTTTTCGTTGCGAGCTCTCCGTTTATTCTGGCCGTTGCGTTGCGGCCGTTCCTACCGCTTCCTCGGTGTAGGTTGATATGTCACGGACTTTCGGGCGTGCTGCTTCTTTTCTTGGGCGTGACATATCTTCTCGCCGCTCAGGCTTACAGTACCGCCGGCTACGATGACGGCAGCCAGGATATGTCAGCGTTCCTTCTTTCAGCGACAGCTCTAGTCGTGATACCGGAGAATCTCTTGCTCTGCGTGCTCTGGCGAAAAAGAAGTGAAAACGAATCCGCTTAAAAAGGCCTAACCACGCGATCCAGCCGGCCCGCAACACAAAGCGAATTAGCTCGTCGGCTTCGAGCGCGATAGACTCTTGGAGAGCCCGGTCGCTTCGAGCGGGCGGCTGATCACTGTTCGTTCGGCGGCGAAGAGCGAGGCCCTCATGCGGCATTTCAAGGAGCGCGGACGTTGCTTGCACCGTGACTCGTTGACGGTCGGTTGGGGTGAGTGCGTCCGTTACGTCGAGATTGGGGATGATCGGTACGCTGTTCGACAGGTCGAGGTCTACAGCATTGGTCGTGTGCTGAGGTACGACCGATCACATTGGTGTGATAGGTTTGGGCAACTCTTCGGGTGCCTGTTCAGCCACAAGCAGAAAGCCACAGACGCCCGACTCGGGGCAGAGGTCATCGAAGCCAAGGAGTTCGAGCGGGCTTGGCGTGAAGCTCTGAACTCGCCGATGTGGGAGCAGCAGGTACAGGAGTCGCTGGCGGCCAAGTGGGGAACGGTGCCTCACTGGCTTCAAGAGGCACAAGATGCCGAACAAGCCGCTGCACCTGACCGCGGCGGCAAGTAACACAACCAAAGATCAACGCTTCATCCGCCGACGCGGCAGGTGAGCGGGAACGTTCGCTGACCACGCGCTCGCAACCAAGCAAGCCTTGCGACGCAGGAAATATGTCAGTACGATGATTGGTCGAATATGACGGTTTACATGACATCGGCAAAATCGGACCGCTTGGGAGGCAAGCAAGAAAGGACATAAGCGCAAGAGACGTAGACCGTTAGAGAAAGATGCTGGGGGGTAAGCGAATGGTTAGCGGCGACACTGGAAATGTCGTGCCGAGCAATCGGTTGCGAGTTCGAATCTCGTGCCCTCCGCTTTGAGATGAAGCCGGCAACACAAGGCGTTGCCGGCTTCTTTTTTGCGCCGAGTCCGTGTAGCGAATCGCCGAGGCATCTTCATCGGGCGCTTCGCTAATGCCGACAACCGCGTCACGTGCGGAAGTCGTCGAAACTTCCAGCGTTTGCAGGCGAACGGACGACATAGCCGATGATTTCATGAAACCATCCTTGGCATATCTTGAGGACGTATTCGGGCGTACCTCCCGCTCGGACTGTCAATATGCCTGAAGCGGTGTCAGGCATAAATTGGATGTCGATCGGAACTTCGCCTTCGTGGACAAGTTCACAACGCAACCACTTATAGAAGATTTCTTGGATCGGGCGGCACTCACCCCGAAATTCCACCGCCAAGTTCCCCGGCCGTTGGCGTGTAAGAAACGACTCGAAGCACTCGCGGTCACGAACCGAGCGGTTCGGATTTTCTCGTCGTGCCGTAGCCGCAACCGCGACCAGTGCATTCAAAAACGCACCCTCAAGTCGGCCGTGTTGCCAAAGAATCAAAGCATCGTCGACTCGATCGCGTATGCTCATAAGAGAATTTGAACTTTCGTGGTTAAAACAGGTCTCACTGCATCGAAGAGGCATTTCCAAATTCCGGCCGCTTCGCAGCGTCAAACAAGTTGTCAAAGCGGTTGTGAGGCGTTTTCATCATCCGATCAAGACCGGCGTCGTTCGGCGGATCGGTTCCGGTAGGTTTGACAATGCTAAAACAACCTTGCCACCATGCTAATCGAGACAAATCGACATTCGCCGCCACAGCCCTGATCGCACCGTCAGCGGAAATTGCTCGGCCCCCATAGTTCCGATTATCTGCTTCACGAACTTGCTTGGTCGCATAGAATCGAGGGCGGGTCGGGTTCTTCGTCGGGGGTGTCGGATGAAGTCGATCGAGATTTTTCGAGAAACGACGCGACATTTCCTCCGGCCCGTGTTGCCGTTGCTCGACGATCCGTCGGTCTCCGAAATTCTGATCAACGGCCACGACTCGATCTATTTCGAGCGGGCCGGGCGGTTGCATCGGGCCGAGGGAGTTCGGTTCGCCGACGACAGCGCCGTGCTGGCCGCGGCACGCAACATCGGCGAATTCGTCGGCCGCCGGGTCGATGCCGATACGCACAGCATGGACGCCCGCTTGCCCGACGGCTCGCGCGTGCATGTGATCGTGCCGCCGAGCTCGCGCAACGGCGTCTGCATCTCGATCCGCAAGTTTCAGAAATCGTCGTTTCGTTTGGAGTCGCTCGTCGAACGCGGCAGTCTGAGCGCAGCGGCCGCCGAATTCTTGCGCCTGGCCGTCCTGTTGCATAAAAATATCGTGATCGCAGGCGGCACAGGGACCGGCAAGACCTCGATGCTCAACGCCCTCTCGGCCGCGATACCCGAGCACGAACGGATCGTCGTGATCGAAGATAGCTCGGAGCTACAGCTGCATCAGCCCCATACGGTCTATCTGGAAGCCCAGCCGCCGCGGCTCGACGGGGGCGGCCAAGTGACGATTCGCGACCTGTTCGTCGACTCGCTCCGGATGCGGCCCGACCGGATCGTCGTCGGCGAGGTACGGCGGGGCGAGGCGCTCGATTTGATTCAGTCGATGCTTTCCGGCCACGCCGGTTCGCTGAGCACGGTGCATGCCAACACGCCGCGCGATGCCGCCATTCGGCTCGAAACGCTCTGCATGATGAGCGACGTCGCGCTGCCCGTCCATGTCGCCCGCACGCAGGTGGCCTCGGCCTTGCACTTGGTCGTCAACATTGCGCGGCTGAGTGATGGCTCGCGGCGCGTGTTTTGCATCAGCGAGGCGCTCGGGCTCGACGAGCAAAACCAATATCGCTTTCAAGACATTTTCCGCTTCCAACCTTCCGGCCGCGACGCCGCGGGCTCGATCCGAGGGAACCTCGCTTACATGGGTACCCGACCGACCTTCGCCGCCGAGCCTGAATTGCTCGGCCTGGGGGCCGAAGTTAAGCTAACGACCGAACTATTTTCGCCCAACCTGTAACACTTCGCTCGCAGACGCGCTTTGCCTAGTTAGAGGTGATTCGAAGCCGCTCGAAGCAGGACACGAACACTTCGCCTAACCAAAATTCGGGACACGACTCTCTTACTTCGGGGTGCCTTATGTCGAACGTTATCAAGATGTTGCGCCGCTTGGATCAGGACGAAGACGGCATGGAAACGATGCAAGCCGTCATTATCTTCGGCGTGGCCGCGGTCGTGCTGGCGGTTATGTACAAGATGAAAGACCAGATCTTCACCTGGGTGCGTGAAAAGCTCGGCGAGATGGGAATTACGGTCTCCTAGAATCATGGTCTCCTAGCGGTAACGGCTTGTCGGCGCGCGGCGGCGATCTCGAAGAATGGGGGCGTAGCATGTCTGCAACGATCGATTGGTCCCCCGCGCAACGGCCCACCGACCAGCAAGCCCAGGCCGGAAAGTCGACCGCCGACGCTCCGAAGCCTGTTCGTTCGTGGATCGTCGCAGGGCTGTATCCGCTTGCCGCCTTCGTGGTCGTGCCGCTCGTTGATCGGTGGGTGTCGAGCGGTACTGGAACTAATGCCGTAGGGGCTGCGGTTCCTTGGAACGGGAGCATGTTCGTCCTCCTGACCACGCTCCTCGCGGCGACCGTTTCCGATCTGCGACAGCGCCGCATTCGCAACTCCCTCACCTACACGGCGTTCCTCTGGCTCGTCGCCTTGTCGGCGATGGCGACCCTCGCGGGGCCGATCGATCCGGCCGCGCCATCCCTATCGTGGTTCGAGCGCAGCCTGGTCGGCATTCTCCCTCTTGCCGAAACATTATCGGGTGCCGCGGTTTGCTTCGGCATCATGTTCTTCGTGTTCCTCCTGGCCGGCGCCGGCGGGGGCGACGTCAAGCTGTGCATGGTGATCGGCGCTGCGCTCGGCGTCGAGCAAGGGCTCACGGCGGTCGTCGCCTCGCATATCGCCGCCGGAGCCGCGGTGTTGTCGTGGGTCGTCGTCGTGCATGGCCCACTGCGCACCTTTAGCACGCTCGGTCGCACGGTCGGTTCGCTGCTGCTGCCCCTTTGGATCTCGCCCCCAAAGCGCGACGACGCCGGCTGGATGAAGTTTCCGCTGCCGATGTCGCCGTTCTTTTTGCTCGGCACCCTGTTCACGTTGTGGATGCGTTCTTGATCGGTTCGCCATGTCGCACCTCGAAAAACATCCCAGTTGGCCGAAGTCGCGAAACGCCGGCCGGCGCGGCTTCTCGGCGTTCGAGGTGGTCGTGCTGGTCGGCGTAACGTTACCTCTTTCCGTTGGGCTGTTTTTCTTGGCGCGCACCGCTTGCGGGCGACTGTTTCAAGTCATCGAGACGCTCGTTTCTTGGCCCTCGCTCTAACCGCAATACTTTCCTCCGCGTTCTCCCCGAGTCTTGAGCCATGAACCCCTTTACCGAAATCTTCCGCTCGGTCGAGGTCGTCTGGTTGCTCTGGCTCCTGTCGATCGTGGGAGCCGGCTGGTGTTGGCGGGCAATCGCACGCTGCCCCGTTCGTCGCAGCCCGCGGGAGTTGGTGGCGTGCGAGGCCGGCGTCTCCTACACGCTCGGCTTCGTCATCACGATTCCGATCTTCGCGCTCTTGATCTGCCTCGTCGTCGATCTGTCGCTGATCCTCGTCACGAAGATCGGCACGATGTACGCCGCTTACGCAGCCGCCCGCTCCGCCGTCGTCTGGGCTCCTTCCGGCGTGGGCTCGGATGTCGTCGAGGCGAAAGCGCGACTTGCCGCCGTGCAAGCGATGACTCCTTTCGCGTCGGGCACCGCGGCCCATGCGCCGCAGATCGCGGTTCCGCCCGAGGCCGCGGAGTTCGTCGCCGCTTATCGGGCCTACGCTGCGAACCCCTTGAACGATGCCTATCTGACCTCCAAATATCGCTATGCGGCCTGGGCTTCGTCGCTCGAAGTCGCAGGGGGAAAAGTTCCCGCAGACAACCTTCGCCTCACGCTCGATTATCGAGCTCCGTTTCACTTGCCCGGAATCGGTCGTCTGCTCGGAGCACGGCAATCGGCCGATGGGCCGTTCGTCATGTCGGTTCGGAGCGTCGTCGAATTGGAAAGCCATGCCCCACACGGCCCTTCCGCCGCCGGCGGCACGACGACGAACGCTGCTCGTCCTTTAGGAATCAGCTATGTCCCGCAAGCCGACTAACAGCGACCGCAGCGCCGCGCAATCGGTCGGCGGCCGTTGCGCGCTCTGGGAACGTCTGCACCGCTCGGAACAAGGGCTGCTTTCTTTCTCGACGTCGATCGCGATGTTGTCGTTTGCGCTGCTGGCGACGTTGGTGCTGAACGTCGGCCAAAGCGTGCGGCAGAAGATCGCCGTGCAAAACTCCGCCGACGCCGCGGCCCAAAGCGCCGCGGTCTGCATGGCGCGCGGCTTGAACGCCGTGACGGCGGCGAATCATCTCCTCGGCGAGTTGACCGCGTTGTGCGTGATGCACGAAGCGCTCGGTGGCCCGGAACTCGACGCCGGCACTTCGCTCCCCTCGGCGAAGTCGCTGGAGTTGAATCAAAAGCTGATCACGATTCTCCCCGCGGCCACGGCAGCCGTCGCTCCTTATGCCACGCTCGGAACGCTCGACGCGCCGGCCGTAACGTTGCTGGTGAAAGACCTCGGAATTCATAAAAGCTGGGCGACCATCTACGACTCGCGTCTCACGCTGAAGTACCACCTTTCGTTGGCCCTCTCGTTGCGCCCTGTCGCGACGGCGCTCAACATCATCCCCGGCGCCGGCCCGACCTTGGCCCTCTCGCTCCACATCGCGATCGCGGCGGTCGTCTCGAAGATCTACATCGAAACGCAACTGCTCGACCTGATCGACATCGTGGCGCAAGGGTTCAGCCCGGCGAAGCTCGCGGTCGAGTCGAGCGTGTTGCCCCTCTTGGCGGGCTACGCCGAGCAAGCGGTCGAGCAAACCCCGCGCGCGGCTGCGCGGATCGTACGACAGATCGGCGAAGAGAACGACGTCACGACGTTTCTTTTTCCCGCCGAGCCGAAGCTGCCGCTGGTTCGCAGCGAATTGAAAGGGGGAGGCTTCGGTGGATCGGAACCGCCGGCCGGCAATGCCTCGGGCGGGCCTGCCGATGCCGCGTTTCAAGCATTGCAGAAAGTCCGTCAGGTCGTGCAAGACTTCGTCGACTTCGTCAAAGATGCCGTGTCGTTCAATCCCTTGCTCTCGGCGATCGCCGATGAGGTGCTCGATATTCAAGTGCCGTCGTTGTCGTCGGGAGACGGCCCGGGCGACGATGGTTTCGACGACAACTTAAGCCGCAAGAAGCTGCCGCGACTTTCCACCGCCGGCTGGGACGAGATCCGCTACTCGCAGTGGATGCGCGCCACGTATCCCTACGTCCGCGCTTGGCGTGTGCCGGTACGCGAGTCGCTGGCCGGTTTGCAAACGTTGTCGTTCGCATCGAAGTGGTATTCGCGCTGGACGAACCGCTATGCGCTCGTCAAGATTCGCAAGTATCATCAAGGAGAATACGGCGGCTCGTCCGGTCGCAAGGAGCTCGCGATGTTCGTGATGACCGACTCCGGCAACGAACGGAAAGGCCGCGAGAATTGGACGACCGATGGCACAGCGGCCGAGCGGTTGTTCACGCTCGTCGCGTTCGCGCATCGGAAGCCCCCCGCGCCGATCGGCGCAGCCATCTTCGGCTCCGGCCCGACCGACGGCCTGACGACCTACGCGCAGTCGATCTACTACAACGGCAACGACCAACGGCCCGACGGTTGGAGCAAGTCGTCGACGTTTCAACCGACCGTCGGTTGGGACACGCTGAATTGGCAATCTCCCGCCACGGCCGGTCGGGCTTATGAGTTCCTTGCCGGCGACGACTCCGGCGGCGTCTCGCTGATTCCGCCCCGATTTCCGTTCATCTTCCTCCACGATCCGCCGGGGGATGATCCGATCGTCGCTTTGAATTGGCAGGCGAAGCTCACCCCCGTCACTCGGCTGGATGAATCCTGGTCGCAGACTCCCGGCGACATGCGCGCGCCGCTCCAAAAAATGCACGCCAACCACGGCACATTCCGCAAACATTAATGTTCTGCAATCACTAATGCCACACTTCCAGCCAACCAACGCGAAGAACATCCGTCGGCTTCGACGAGTTGTCGGAGTGCGCCGCGGCTCGGCTCCTTTAGAGCTGATGGTGGCGATGCCCCTGCTGGTTTGGATGATCGCCGCGATCATGAACGCCGGAGCAGGGGGCGTCGCGACGGCCGATGCGACGATCGCCGCACGCGTCGATGCGTTTCGCAACGCGTCGCAGCATACGACCTCGCAGAGCCGGCTTTTCTTCGTCGCTCCGGAGATCGCGCAGTCCGATATCGTGCGGGCCGATGCTTCGCGCAATCGCTCGGTTCCGCCGGCCTTGGGAAGCTCGCAGCTTATTGGGCGAGCCTCGCTTTCCGTCTTCGGCAACGTCTGGGACCGTCGCGAGTTGCCGCTCAACGATCCCGTCCATATGCGGTTGATGGGTCAGGCCTCGGCTGCGAGCGGCGTGGGGCAAGCGCTCGGCCCGCTCGGCCAAGCGCTCGACGGACTGCAATCGGCTGCCGATCGGGGTCGCGGCGCGAGCGACCGGATGCAACAGAAGGGCTCGGAGCTGAATCAGGAATCGCCCGCGATCAAAGAGGCTCGCGAGCGCGAGGCGGCCCAGCGTCGTGAAAACGCGCAGAAGACTGCCGACTTGCAGCGCCAAGCGACGGCCGAAAAGGCCGAGATCGCGAAGCTCGACCAAAAAATCCGCGAACAAGAACAAGCCCGCGATAAGGCCCGCGAAGATTTGAAGAACGATCCCGACGCACTTGCCAAGCGCGAAGCCGAGATCGCGGAGAAGATCAAGCCGCTGGAAACGGAACGGACCGAGCACAAGCAAAAGCTGAAGCGTATCGAAGGGGAAATCTCGCTGCTGAAGGCCGGCACGTAACACCATGTCTCCTGTTGTTCCATCCGTCGCCGCAGAGTCAGCCCCCAGCCGCCGGCGCCCGTGGCTCCGTCGGCTCGAATACGTCGGCCGCGTCGTCGTTGCCGGCTTCGTGTTGTGGATCTGCTGGTCCGTCGCGACGACCTTCTCGCTGCTCGTGCGCGACGATGCACCGCAGCGTCCTACGACC
>JAIOPP010000010.1 GCA_021413845.1 Planctomycetia bacterium
AGCTCGTTGGGCTATCGACCCCCGGCACCCGAGGCCGTTCAAGCTTGGTCTTTTCGCTACGCTGCGCTCCGCGAAAAGACCAAGCTTGATTCTTGAAGAAACTAACGCAACACTTGGTATCACGCGTGGGGGCAGGTCACCGCTTCAGGATTCGAAATCAACATGAGCACGACTTTACTCGGCCGCATCGGTCTTCCACGTAGATCCGGCCTTCATCTCGGTTTCGCGGCCTTGGCGACTTTGTCTCTGACCGTTGCAACGCATGGACAGAGTCCTGCAAAGCCCGCCTATCAATATCAGTTGGACGACGTTCGCGTGAGTATTCCCTCGGCCGATGAACCGCGGGTGAAAGCGTTCGGGCCGGATTCGCTGAAGGCAGCGGCGAAATATTTGGAAACGGGAGCCTTAAGTTGGGTGCGTGAGAAGACGTGCGTGAATTGCCACACCACCGGTCCGTACATGACCGAATACACCGGGTGGTCGCGGCAGTTCGGAAAGCCGAGCGATGAGGTGCTGGCGAACTTCGTGAAGGCCGTGCCGCAGGAAGTCAAAGATGTAGATCAGATCGAGAAGAACGGACACAAGTTCTATCCCGGTGCGTTCTCGAGCGTGTGGCGGAGCGTCGGGCTGGCGGAGTGGGACCGGCACATCACGGGCAAACTTTCCGATGCCACGGAGCGCTCGCTGCGCGACATGTTCGAGCGTCAATCGGAAAGCGGCGCGTTCATCAGCCACGGCGAAGTCGAGATCCCGCATATCACCACCGACTTCGAACTCTCGCTCCAAGCCGCTCGCGCCATCACTGCGGCGCCGGGTTGGCTCGCGGGACAGAAGGACGCAGCGCTGCTCGCCCGCATAGAAAAGCTGAAACAGTGGTTCCGCCTCGCGCCTCCGAAGAACGACTTCGACCGCGTTTTGAAACTGCAGCTCGCCTACTACCTGCCGGAGTTGGTTCCGCAGTCGGATCGCGATGCGGCGCTGGCCCTCCTGGCGTCGAAACAACACACCGACGGCGGCTGGAGCACGCGCGACATGTCGCCGATCGACGATTGGCACTTCGAAATGAGTACCAAGGTACTTAACCTGATCAAGAGCCTGCCCGACGTCGACCATCCGGAAAGCGACGCCTACATGACTTCGCTAGCCATCGTGCTGATGCGGCAAAATAAGGTTCCCGCGTCCGACCCTCGCATCCAAAAAGGTTTGGCGTGGTTAAAGCGCGAACAGCGCGAGAGCGGTCGCTGGTGGATGCATTCGCTCTACCGCGGCAACTATCACTACATCACGTACATCGCCACCATAGAAGCGATGAAGGCGCTTGACCTGTGCGGAGAACTCGACGCGATTTCAGCGGATAAGAAGTAGCCGATCGGTCGTCTGACCACGGACCGGGAATAATGGAGGCGCCGGTGGCGGATCGGAAGACGCGGGTGAAGACGCTGTAATCAAAGAAGCCGCAAGAGTGTGCGATCTCAGCGATCAACGCTTCACCGTTCTCAGCGATCGTGCGACAAGAGAGCGTCGGTCGTAGATATCCAAAACGATTTCTTGAATCCATAAGCAACTTAGGAACGCCTCGCATGAAGATCGCACGCATCTTTGCTCACCGTGTCGAGTTGCCGTTGGTTGAAGGCTCGTACAAATGGTCCGGCGGGAAGTCGGTATCGGTCTTCGATAGCACGATCGTCGGCGTTGAAACCGAATGTGGCCTCGTCGGCTACGGCGAGGTCTGTCCGCTCGGGCCGTTTTATCTACCGGCGTATGCCGAAGGAGTGCGAGCCGGACTGCGCGAACTCGGGCCGCATCTGCTCGGCTTCGATCCGCGCGAGCTCGCGAAGCTCAACTATCGGATGGATGCCGCACTCAAAGGACATCCGTATGTGAAATCGGGAATAGATATCGCCTGCTGGGACATTCTCGGCAAGGCCGCGCAGATGCCGGTTTGCATGTTGTTGGGTGGACGCTTCGGCGAGAGAGTGCGACTCTACCGCGCCATCTCGCAACAAGCGCCCGAGGAGATGGCAAAGAACGTTCAAAGTTACCGTGAGCAAGGCTACACACGTTTTCAATTGAAAGTGGGTGGCGATCCGGATGTCGATATCGAGCGGATTCGCGCCGTGCGTGCGATGCTGAAGCCGACCGATCGACTCGTCGCCGACGCCAACACCGGCTGGACGCAGCACGAAGCGATGCGCGTCGTTCGGGCCGTACAAGACGTCGATGTCTACATCGAGCAACCCTGCCTGACGTACGAA
>JAIOPP010000011.1 GCA_021413845.1 Planctomycetia bacterium
AGCGGCGTTCCCCGCGTCGAAGACGTCCGGTCGATCAGTCAGTTCGGACTCTCGGCCGTCACGATCGTCTTTGAGGAAGGGACCGACATCTATTGGGCGCGACAGATGGTCGGCGAACGGCTGCTGATCGCCCGCTCGAACATTCCGCCCGGCATGGGCGATCCGGAGATGGGGCCGATCTCGACCGGCCTCGGCGAAATCTATCAGTTCGAAGTTCGTTCGAAGCCCGGTCACGAGCATTCCCTCATGCAACTTCGCGAGGTGCTCGATTGGAACATCGCGTACCAACTCCGCAGCGTACCGGGCGTGATCGAGGTGAACACGTTCGGCGGCGAGTTGAAGACTTACGAAGTGCAACTCGATCCGAACAAACTCCTCAACTACCAGATCTCAATCGACGCCGTCCTGGAGGCGTTAAAGCAGAACAACGCGAACGAAGGGGGAGGCTATCTCGTTCATGAGCAAGAGCAGCGCGTGATCCGCGGCGAGGGGCTCATCGGCAGCCTCGACGACGTCGCGAACATCGTGCTCGATGCGCGATCCGACGGCACGCCGATCTACGTCCGCGACATCGGCGAGGTCAAAATGTCGCCGCTGCTTCGCCAAGGGGCGGTCACGCGCGACGGTAAAGGGGAAGGCGTCGTCGGCATTGTCATGTTGCTGATGGGGGAGAATGCCCGAGTCGTCGTCGATCGCGTTCAGCAAAAGATCGACGAGATTCGCAAAACGCTTCCCGAAGGGGTCGAGATCGACACGTTTTACGATCGGACCGACTTGGTCCGTAAAACCATCGGCACCGTCGTCAAGAGTTTGGCCGAAGGGGGCGCGCTGGTCATCATCGTCTTGCTGTTGCTGCTCGGCAGTCTCAAGGCGGGGCTGATCGTCGCGTTCGCCGTGCCGTTGTCGATGCTCGGAGCGTTCATCGGCATGGTCCTTACCGGCCACTCGGGCAATTTGATGAGCCTCGGCGCGATCGACTTCGGGCTGATCGTCGACGGTTCGGTCGTGCTGATCGAGAACATCGTTCGTCGCGCCGGAGAATACTCACACCATCATCCGGGCAAAACGGTCCCGCAAAGCGTGATTCGCAAGGCATGTCATGAAGTGGCGCGCCCGGTCGTCTTCGGCGTCGGTATCATCATGATCGTCTACTTGCCGATCCTCTCGCTCCGCGGTCTCGAAGGAAAAATGTTCCGCCCGATGGCGTTCACCGTCATCTTTGCATTGCTGACGTCGCTGGTGCTGGCGCTAACGCTGATGCCGGTGCTTGGCTCGATCTTCCTCTGCCGCAACGTGACCGAGAAAGAGACGTTCCTCATTCGCTGGGCGAAGCAAATCTATCGGCCGCTGCTGTTGAAGGCGATGGCGCGGCCGGGGTTGATCATGCTTACGGCTGCGATCGTCTTCGGCATCAGCGCTTGGCTTGCGACCGGGCTCGGCGCGGTGTTCGTGCCGCGGTTAGACGAAGGTTCGCTGGCGATTCAAGCGATTCGCTTGCCGAGCGTTTCGCTCGAAGCGTCGATTGAGATGATGACGGCGGTCGAGAAGGCGCTCATGAAGTTCCCGCAGGTGATTTCGGTCGTCTCCAAGACCGGTCGTCCGGAAATTGCGAACGATCCGATGACGGTCAATCTGACCGACCTGTTCATCTCGTTGAAGCCGGAGTCGGAGTGGCCGGAGCCGATTTCGAAAGAGGAACTCGTTCGGCAAATGGAAGAGGCATTGGCCAAGTCGGTGCCGAGCAACTCGTTCAGTTTCACGCAACCGATCGAATTGCGCGTGCAGGAGTTGGTCGCCGGCGTGCGGAGCGACGTCGGCATCAGCTTGTACGGCGACGATTTGGATGCGTTGAAGGAGAAGGCGGACGAGATTGCCCGAGTCGTTGCGAAGGTGCCGGGGGCAGCCGACGTCGGGGCCGAACAGACCGCCGGCTTGCCGACGTTACGAGTTCGAATCCGTCGTCAGGATATCGCCCGCTACGGCATCAATGCCCGCGATGTGCTTGATGCCGTGGCGACGATCGGCGGTACGGTCGTCGATCAGGTGTTCGAAGGACAGCGACGATTTCCGTTGCAGATTCGTCTGGCGCCGAGCTCGCGGCAAGATGTCGACGCGTTGCGGAGACTGCGCATCGCCGATCCGCAGGGGCGGCGGATTCCACTCGAACAGGTCG
>JAIOPP010000012.1 GCA_021413845.1 Planctomycetia bacterium
CGCGGGCAAGATCATGATGTACACGGCCGGGTGCGAGTAGAACCAGAACAAGTGCTGCCAGAGGAGCGGCTGTCCGCCGCCGGCGCCGGCCGCGGTGCCGTTGACGATCAACCCTTCCGGGATGAAGAAGCCGGTGCCGAGCGTCCGGTCGAGCACTTGCATAAACAGAGCGGCCGTGAGCACCGGCAGCGCGAAGGCTTGCAACACGGCGGTGATGAACATGGCCCAGATGGTCATCGGCATCCGGAACATCGTCATGCCCGGCGCACGCATCTGAATGATCGTGGTCATGTAGTTCACGGAGCCCATCATCGACGACACGCCGACGAAGAGCACGGCCGCGAGCCAAAGGGTTTGGCCGTTGTGGCTGCCCGGCGCGGCGCTGGCAACGGATGAGAGGGGCGTGTATGAAGTCCAGCCGGCGGACGAGGCGCCTCCTTCGACGAAGAAGCTGGCGATCATCAGCATGAACGACGGCCACATGAACCAGTAGCTCAACATGTTGAGCACCGGCACGGCCATGTCGTCGGCCCCGATCATGAGCGGAATCAAGAAGTTGCCGAAGGCCCCGGCGAGGATCGGGATGATGACGAAGAAGATCATCACCGAGGCGTGCATCGTGACGAGCATCGTGTAGAACTCGGGCGAGATCTGGCCCCCTTCGCCGGAGAAGAGCATCTTGCCGATCACCGGCATCTCGGTCCACGGCCAAGCCAATTGCCAACGGACGGCCAGCGCCAATAACCCGCCGACGAGCATCCAGAGCAACGTCGAAAAGAGAAACTGAATCCCGATGACCTTATGGTCGAGCGAGAAGACGTAGGTCTTAATGAAGCTCGGGTGCGCGTGAGCGGCGGCATGCGCGTCGTCGTGGGCGTGCGATCCGGCGACTGTAGTGCTCATATTCTTCTTTCGGAAACTTCTAGTGGAGTCTGATTCTTGCGGTGCGGAAACGAAATGGAGGAACGAGTACGTGCCCGACTATTCCGCATCTTCTTTTTTCGACGGCGGCATCGCCGTCGTGTTTTGCGTCTTCTCGAGTTCGGCGAGCCATTGATCGTATTCGGCGCGCGACTCGATCTTGAGCCGCCCCTTCATCTTGTAGTGGCCCCAGCCGCAAAGCTCGGCGCACACCAAGTCGTATTCTCCGACCCGTGTGCCCGTGAACCAAACGGGAATCGTCGTGCCGGGCACCGCGTCTTGCTTGACGCGCAAGTGCGGTAGGAAGAAGTCGTGCAGCACGTCGGCGCTTTCGAGCTTCACCATCACCAACTCATCGACCGGCAAGTGCAGCTCGTTGACGTGGTACAGGTCGTCGCGCGTGCCGATGATGCCGTCTTTGCCCGGGTAGCGGAGCCGCCACTCGAACTGCCGGCCGGTTACTTCGACCGTATACGGCATGTTGGGCTTATTGAGCTTCACGGCGGCCCACGCGTTCATCTGATAAATCGCGATGAAGAGCAACGTGGCGGCGGGCAGGATCGTCCAGATGATTTCCAGATTGTGGCTGCCGTGCGTGAACTTCACCGGCGAGGTGTTGGTCGCGCGATCGTAGCGCCAGAGAAACCAGAACAACAACACTTCGGTGACGAGGAACACGACGCCCGTCAGGCCGAGAATGAAGTTGAATAAGTGATCGATCTGGTAACCGTGCGCGGAAACGTCGCGCGGCAGCCAGTAATTATTGAACGGTGCCCAAACGAATAGGCCGATGCCGAAGATCGGGACCGTCAAAAACAGCAAACTCCAAAATTTACCCACCGTCGTCCTCCGCGAACCGCGAGGTTCGCCGCTATCGCTCTGATTTAAATCGTTGTCTTGTGTGTGCGTCGTGTCGTGTCGCTATTCGCCGCCGGCCAGTTTCGCATTCCCGGCCGACGCGTTTGCCGTAGCCGGCGTCGGCGGAAGGTGCGAAGCGTGACCATGCCCGTCCGCTGCATGTGCCTTGTGTCCGTCGCTTCCGTGCGGCGGGTTGCCGTTTTCGTCGTAGAACGGCAACGTCAGCACGTAGTCGACGAGTTGCCAGATTTCTTGGTCGGTCAGTTTCGCAGGTTGCCCCGGCGACGGCGGACCGGCTCCCGGCATTTCCGTGCCGTTGATTCCTACGAAGATGCGGCGATAGATGTCGAGCGGCGCACGGCCGAAGCGAATTCGATTGAGCCGCAAGTTGCGCGGGAACTGTTGCATCTCCGGCAAGAGCCAGCTGTTGCGAATGTTCGTCAGCGATTGCGCCTCGACCTTGTTTCCCTTGGCAAGCGCCGCCGCAATTTCCTCGCTCTTCAACTTGAACTTTTTGTCTTTGTTCCAGAAGTCGTAGAGAGGCTCCGATCGCTTTCGGCCGTCGCCGATGCCGGTCGTGCCGTGGCAGGTAAAGCATTGGCCTTTCTGGCCGGCGAACAGCGCTTCTCCCGCCTTCAGCCAAGCGTCTTGATCGGTGCCCGGCGTGTAGGCACCACCGGGAGCGACGATCTTCGTTTCCGCTTCCGCCCAGGTGTCGACGACATCCTTCAGCGCGGTCTTCACGAGCACCGCGCGATTCGGCGGCAAGAGCTTCTCGTCGCCGAAGATCTTATCCTTCAAGGCTTGCTCCGCTTCGCCGCGGATCGAAAGGTATTTCACGTATTCGATCAGCGCGTCGATTTCGTCCGGCGCGAGCAACCGGAAGCTCGGCATCGCCGTATCGGGAATGCCGTCGACGAGAATACGGGTCAGGTCCGCGTGCGTCGGCTTGGCCGAGCGTTCCGTCGCTTTGAACTTAAAGATCCCTTGGCGGTAATCGCGCGGGTAGGGATTGAGGAAGAGCGCCGTCGGGCCGGCGCCGTCGCCGGTCGTGCCGTGGCAATGCACGCAGTGTTGACGGTAGAGCCCCTTCTGCAAGACCGAGTAAGACTCGATCTGCATGTTCAAGTCTTCGAGCGATCCCTTGGCAGCTCCGACTTCCGCCTCGGCTTTAAGCTTCGCTTCGTCCGTTGCCGGAGCGGCCGCAAACTTCTTCGCAGCGGGCTCGAGCGTATCGGTGAGCTTCTTTTGCAGCTCCGTCCGATTCTTGACGAGTGCTTCGAGATCGGCCGCTTGGACGTCGGCTCGCAAGCCGCCGACCGGGCCCGACGCCAGCCGGATCTTCTTCAAGTTGAGTCCGCTCTCGCGAAACACGAACGGCCGATCGGGAGTGCCGAAAATCGCATCGAGCGCCGAGGCGATGTAATCGCGTCCCGGAATCATCAACGTCTCTTTCCGCTTCTTCTGTTCTTCATCGTCGGTCGAGAGGACGATGAATTGATCGCGGTCGGAGTTTTGATTATTGAGATGGAAGCTCGGCGAACTATTGCCGGGCTTCTCGCAGCCGACCAGCAACGACAACCCCAAGGCCGAGAAGCCGAGGCTGAGGCGAAGTAGGCAGGCACCGCTGAATGAAAAGTTACGCATTACGAATACCGTGTTATCAGGGGCAGTTGCGGTCGGAAACTCACCGTCGCAACACGCCGTTCGAACTCACCGCAAAACTTCCGACCAACGTCCGATCCATTATTTATTTGCCGAACATCTCGCACTGACGACCAATGCTGCGATTACTGCAACGCCCCTTGCGGAACCTCGACGTCCATCGCCACCGTTTCGCCGTCTTTCGGGATCGTGACCTTGAATCGGCCCCGATTCGACCACTCGGGCTTGGCTTTCAAGCCGTTGCCGGTGGCCGTCCCCTTTTCATGCCACACTTGAAACTCAAGCTCGACGCCGGCCGGTAGCTTCTCGATCGCGAACGTGCCGTCTTTGCCGGTCACGGCGAAGTAGGGATCTGGCCGAACGACGTGATAGGCCTTCATCCAGGGATGAATGGCGCAGGATACCTCGTAAGGAGTCGTGAGCGGATTCTTAAAGCCGGCGTATTCATAGCGGCCGGTCTTGGCCGCGAGCAACACGTTGTACGAAGGATTGCCGCGACCCGGCGAGCCGTTTGAGTTGTGTCCCGTCGTGTCCGAGTTGAGGATCACGAACTTATCTTTGATCGATGACGCGAAGACATGGTGAATGAACCGGCATTCCGTTTGATCGAAGACGGCTTCCTTCTGCGGAGCCGAATCGTAGTCGGGAGTAACGCGCGGCGCTTCAACCAAGAAGATCAAAACGTCGGCCAAACCTTTGGTTGCAGGGTCGACGCGAATCGATTCGTCTTTCACCTGAATTTTACACATCGGATCTTTTCCGCCCATGGCGATGTCAGCCATGTTTGGAGCCGCCGCTGCGAACTTAAACGAACCCTTGAGCGTTCCCCAGCCCGAGCCTCCTCCTCCGCCTGCCGCCGCCCCGCCGCCGGCCGCTTCGCTTTTGCGCATCAGCGCGACCGTCTCCAGGTTCGGCGACGGATCGCTGCTGGTGCTTTTATTGCAGCCGCCGCAGAATACCGCGACGAGCCCGAGGGCTGCGAGAAGCGAAAGAGGTTGAGTCTTCTTCATGATTCGGCGTCTGGATTCGCTGAGGGTTCGGAAACTGTGCGTTTGGCACGACGAGCTCGCGGCGGCGTTCGCCGAGAACCGATCGTGGTGAGTATTACTTAAAAAGCTTCGGGTCGACCGAGATCTCGCCGAGGTCTTGATCGGCGCTGAGCGTGACGGTGAATCGCCCCTTCGCCCATTCAGGCTTGGCAACTAAGAAGCCGGCTCGTTCGTGCCAAACTTGGATCTCAAGCTCGGTGCCGGTCGGCAAGTCTTTCAGTGCGAAGCTGCCGTCGGCACCGCTCACGGCGACATACGGATTGTCGCGGACGATGACGAACGCCTTCATCCAAGGATGGATGCTGCACGACAGTTCTTGCGGCAGAAGCTTCACGCCGGAAACCGGAATTTCTTGTTCGCTGTTGGGAGTCAGCAAAGGGTTGACCCCTGCAAAAGCGAAGTTGCTGTTATGGCTGACCGGGTCGGAGTTCTTGAAGACGAGCTTTTGCTTCCCGGACCAGAGCCCGACCATGTGAGGGTGAAACTGGCCCCCTTTGTTGTCGATCGCGACCGTCGGGGCGAGCGCTTTCTCGGCCGCGGGCGTGGCGGCGACATCGGCCGTGCGGACGTAGACGGCGATGTTCGCAATTCCCTTCGAGGTCGGATCGACGACGAGGTTTTGCAGCGTGAGCTTCTGGCCGGGGAAGTCGCTCTCGGCCTTGCCGTCGGTGATCGGAGTCGGAGCAGGCACATCGCCCGTCAGAACGAACTTCCCTTTCAGATCGGCGGCGTCGACCGAGGTCGCAGCGAAAGCGAACGAAGCGAGCAGGGCGAAACGGAGCGTGCGAAGCATCGTGATTCTCCAAACTTTCGACACGCCGGTCGTGGCGTTCGAATAGCGATTAACGGAAATGGACGGGCAATCCATGCCGAACGGTGTGGCGGAGCGAGGCGAGCCGCAACTACGAGCCACGGCCATGCAACGGCGTTCGTCGACAGCCGAGCGGCTGCAAGCGAAGTCGTCGGCGAGGCTGTGACGTTGATTGCGGAGTGAGCGATTCATCTTAAAACGGACCTGCGATTCATCGATCTTCGTAACGAAACGAAAAACTACGGCTTCGGACTCGAACTTCCACCGGGAATGCCGGAGCTAGGCGGAGTGGGAGTCGAGGGAGTAGGTGTTGCTGGAGACGGTGTCGATGGGGTCGACGGCGTTGGAGCCGGCGACGAACCGGATGGTGTTCCCGGCGACGACGTTCCCGGGGATGGTGTCGAACCAGTGCCCGGCGGCGTCGGAGTAGACGGTACCGGAGTCGATGGTTTCGACGGAGTCGGCGTCGGTGTCGTCGGCGTGCTTGGTGTCGACGGAGTTGGTGTCGTGCTCGGCGTAGCAGGCGTGGTCGACGGGCCGGTGCTCGGTGTCGTACCGGTCGGTGTAGCGCCGGTCGGTGTTGGTGTACCAGGAGTTGTTGCGGCACCTGGAGTCGTCGGGCTTCCCGGCGGCGGGGTCGAGGCTTTCACCATAGCCGCGACCGACGTCTTCTTCTTCATCACGTTATCGTAGTTGAGCAACAGATCGACGACGGCGTTGACCTGCTCTTCGCTCGTACCCTTATACAGGTGCTGAGCGACCGTCTGCCCATACGGGAAGTTCACCGGCATACCGGTGTACGGCAGGATGCGGCCCGGGTTGGCGATCCAATCGCGCAGGAATTCCGGACGGAGCCGGGCGTTGACCACGGCCAAGTTCGGCGCTTGAGCGGCCAGCGCACCGAGCGGCGCGAAGTCTCCCACGCGATGGCACTTGATGCAGAAACCCTGATCGGTAATCAATTTGAACGCGTCGTTCAAACGCTTGTCGTCGGCTGCGCCGGCCGTCGAAGCGTCGGTCGCTCCGCCGCCGTTGGCGCCTGAAACCGTCTTTTGGTATTCGGCATCTTTAGCGGCGACGTAATCGGTCCGGGTCCGCTCGTCGAACTCGTACGGGAACTCGACGTTGTCGAGAGCCGCGAAGTGGTTCACGATCGCTTCCGACTCGGCACTCGTCAGATGGAACTTCGGCATGCGCAGAATCGCCGATGGTCGGATCAGGTGCGGATCGAGGAGGAAGTCGTGCAACCAGCGAGGTTGTACCTTCTTCCCTTCGCCCATCAACGGCGGCGGCCCGAAGCCCCAGACGTCGGATGCTTTGACGTTCGGGTTCGCTTTCTTTTCCAGTGCCAGCGCGACCGGATGCAGATAGTTGGCGAAGATGCCGCCCCGTTGCGGGAGTCGCTTGTCGGCGCTAGGCGGATTCAGTTTCTCATCAATCGCGATATCGGTGCCGCCGGAGAGCCACGTCTGCCCGTCGACCAACGTCGGCGACCAGAGCTTGAAGTACATTGTCGGCTCTTCTTCGTCTTCCTTCGGTTGCGGCAAGCCTTGGATATGGGCATGGCCCAAGCCGCGACGATCGACTTCCTTCGACTTGCGGATCTGATCCGGAGTGTAGTGCGGAATCAAGAACGGATATTCGGCCGCGAGCGGCGGAGCGGTGATCTTGCCCGGCTTATACTCGATCTCCCAACGCTCTTGTTGCAGCGTATGGCAACCGGCGCAGTTGAACTTCTCCAGCACGCTTACCCCTTCGAGCACCGCTTGCTGCCGCGGGCTCGGACGGTAAACGTATTTCGCCGGCGGCGGCTCGGCGACGAGCCCGAGCACGAACGTCATGATCGATTCGCGCTGCGCGTCGTCGAGGTTGAACTGCGGCATGCGCAGCCGATCGATGTACGATTTGTTTTCGGTCTTCTTGTAGTCGTAGCTGCGCGGCTCGCGGAGCTTCTGCCAGATAAACCCTTCGCGCTGGTGATGGCCGAGGGCTTCCATGTAGAAACCCTTGTCCAGGCGTTGCTCGGCGGTGAGCCCGTCTTTCGGCGGGCCGCTCGGCGCTGCGCCGTGGCCTCCATGACCGTGGCCGCCGTCTTTTTCGCTCAGATAAGCGAGGATCTGCTCGAAGGCCAGCTTCGATGGTTCTTTGCGACCCCAATCGGCGAGGCCCGTTCCGATCGACTTCGCATCTTCGAAGCCCGGGATGTCGTGACAGCCGGCGCAACCGAGCCGGCCGATCGACTTCTTACCGAGATAGTTCAGTTTCTTGTCGTTGCTCCAAGCTTCGCCGGCTTCGACGATCAACAGGCGCTCGTCCCCCTTGATCTGCGACTTACGCTCGGCCGGGATGCCGGTTTTGAGATACGCTTCCGTGTCCGACTTTGTGAACGCGCCGCCCAAATAGAGGCGGAGCAAATCATCGATGTCCTTCTCTTTGCCGTTGAGCGAGGGAACGGCTTCCGGCTTCCACGGTGCCTTGTCCGACGGGCGGTTCTTATCGGCGAGCAAGAACGCGGCGATATCGGCGGCCGGATCGGTCGTCGAAGTCGTCGGTGCGGCGGCCCCGGCAACGGTCGTACTGGTCGTGATCGGGTCGAGCAGCAAGTTCGGCATCACGGTGCGGGCATGGTACAGGTTCGGCTGCTTAAGCCACGAGTAGAGCCACTTCGCGCCGCGCTCGTCGGTGAGCTTCGCACCGATGCCGCTCAGGTCGGGACCTTGCGTCTGGTGGATGCCCGGGAATTCCGCATGGCTATGGCAAGCCAAGCAGCCGCGCGTTTGGAAAGTCTGCTTGCCGCGCTCGGCGCTGGCGGCTTCGATCGTCTTACCGTCGGCGGCGGTTTTCGGCGCGTCGACGTACTTGAACGGCTGGCTCTCGTCGAGCAGGTAGCGGCTCACGGCCAACACTTCGATCGGCTCGAAGCGCTCGGCATCGACAAGGCCCGGGCTCTTCTCCATCACCGGATGTCCGGACTTATCCAGAACCGGTTCTCCCTTTTCATTCAGCTTCTCGACGTCGGTCAAGTGGCTATAGAGCCCGAAGAACTTCGGCATCTTCGTCGATGGCCGGAAGTTTCGCGGATCTTTGATCCAGCTGTTGAGGAAGGCGAGATCGTTTTTCGCGGCGACATACCGCAAGCTCGGCCCGACCTTCGGGTACTTGCCCGGCATTTCATCGTCGGCCCCGAGGATGCCCGCTACGGAATACGTTTCCGGGCCGAGCGTCGGCGGCGTCTTGCCGTCGGCCCCGCCTTTCGCATCGGCGACGATCAACTCGGCCAGCAGCTTGCGTTCCGACGTCAGATCCGGATTCTGCATCACGCGGGTAGCCAGAGCCGCGATGCGACTCAAGCTGCCCGGTCCCGGCGCCACTTGTAGTTTCGGATCGGCCAACACTTGCGCGGCGGCTGCGAAGTAGTTCGGCTCGGCCCGTAGGTCCGGCCCGCGGCGCTTCTTCGGGCCGTCGTAGCCGTTGATTTCGTGGCAGCCGAAGCAGCCGACGTTTTCGATTGTCTCATAACCGGCAATGAGCTTCGGAGCCGGCGGCTGCGGGAACTTCTCGCTCGGCTTGAGCTCCGTCACGTCGTGATGGCACTTCAAACAGTTGGCTTCTTGAAACCGCGTCGGCAACATCGGGTAAATCCAGTGATGGTTGTTGAACCATCCCTGTTCACGTTGCCATTGGGCCGCTTGGTTCGGATCGTTCGGCGTGTGCGAGGCCCACTTGAAGGCGGTCGCATTCCCCTGCCCTTCGTGGCAGATCGAGCAACCGAAGTCGCCGATCTTGTGCGGGCTCATCGAACCGACGAACAGATCCAACCGAGGATGGCTGGCATAAGGGTGCGGCAGCCCGCGCCGAATCGTCAGCTCCAGCGGCTTGCCCCATTCGGGAACCGACTTCAAGAGATAGTTTTCAGCCATCTCTTGGTCGAGGATTTTCACCGTGCCGACTCTCGTAATAACGTCGCCACCCTTAAGCCCTGCTCGAATCGCAGCGCCGCCGGGAAACACCGCTTCGACGGTCACATCGTCGGCAGTGAGCAAACCGGCCGACGAGAGTTGCATGCCGTAAATGCTTTGCAACCGATCGTTGAGAGGCTTCGCATAGTCGGCGGAGTCTAAGCCTGCTTTCGGCGTTTCGAGCGCGACCTTCTCCTCATGTGCGGTTTCATATGCCGGGTCGACGGCCGAGCCCGGGGCCGTCTTCTCGATCCCTTGATGGCAGGTCACGCAGCGGTCGAAGCGGGCGACGTTGCGGAAGTTGTTGTTCCAGGTCAGATCCGGCAACCAAACTTGCGCCGGCTTCAACGGGCCGCCGAACGCATCGACGACCGGCATTTCCAAGAACGTTCGGCCGAGGTTCGGAGCCTTTTCTTTGATCGCGGTGTTCAAACGCTCGACGTCGCCGTTGTGCTTGTCGAGTTCCTTCTTCGCATCGACTTCCCGAGCCTTGAGCGCGGTAAGTTGGTTGAAGAGCGCGAGGCGGTGCGTCTTGTTCGCTTGATAGGTGGGAGTGAGTTTTTCTTCGACTCCCGTGCGGGCCGCGTCGACTTTCTTCTGAATCTTGTCCAGCTCTTCCGGCGATTTCCCTTCGTCGACGCCGATCGCGAGCATGCTCATGTCGACGTCGAGATCTGCCTTCGTGAATTTCAACTGCCGTTGCGATTCGTTTTCGACGAAGCTCGCCTTGTCGATCAACCGCTGCATCGAGGCGAGCAGCACGTTGCGTTTGTCGGCGACCTTCTCCATCGCGGCGCCGAGCTTCTCTTCGAAGGCCTTGCGATCGGCGGCCGTTTCCGGCGTCGGCTTAGGTGCGACGGCGATCGCCTTTGCTTCCTGTTCCGCTTCGAGCAGCTTCGCGTAGTCGGCTTCGATCGCGGCGGTGTCGTACTTGTTTTCGGGGCGCTTGTTCGCTTCGGCGAGGAAGGCGTCGATGTCCTTGCGCGACGGCACGGACGAGCGGGCGAGCGAGTACTCCGCTTCGAGGTCGACTTTCTTCTTCGTGTAGTCCGAGGTGAGTTGCTCTTTCGAGCGCCATTCGAGGAACTTCGTTTCGATGGCGCCAAACTGCTTTTGCAGTCCCTTGGCTTCGCGATTGTGGTCGGAGGCCAACATCCACACCGAGATCAGCAACATGGCCGCAGCCGAGATGCCGAAAACCACGTGGAGTGATTTGAGGTTACGCCAAGTTTGTTCTGTTGCCGGCATGCCAGGAGGCCTTCCAGGATCTGCGTTGCATCGAAATTCTTGTCAGTCGGTGCGGCTTCGTCGAGTCGCCCGAAAACGATCCGTCGTCTTAAAAGCGTCTTAAAAGTTCAGGAAGTATTCGGGAATGCTGATGATGTACTTCAAGTTCACGGTCCAGCGCAGCACCATCTTCAAAGGGAGCGAGGCCATGAGCAGCAGCAGGTTCGCCATCAGCATGTATCGCACCAAGCCCATCTTCGCGTAGAAACTGCGGAACACGGTCACGGCCATGATCGGCGGCAGCAACAGCAAGTAGCCGAGCGTTAGGATGATGCCCGGGCTTTCGCGCCAGAGAATGTAGAGGATCTCGGTTCCGGCGCTACTGCCGGCCGGAGCCTTCGGCATTCCCCGTTCGAGCAAGCCGCCCCAGAAGTATTGCGAAAGGTCGACGTTGTTCTGTGCGAGTACTTTGTGCGCGTCCCAATACTCGAACGGTCCGAAGAAGTTCCAGTTGGGCCCGCGCAGAAACGTTCCCAAGATAATGAGCACGATCCACAACTCGAAGAAGCCGATCTGAAACACGATGTAGCTGAACTTGCGTTCTTCGATCGTGTAGTAGCCGTTGCCCCCCTTGTTGAAGTCGAGGAACGGAATCGCCATTAGCCCGAACACGACGATGCTCGGCAGCACCACGCCGGCGTACCACGGATCGTAGTACACGAGCATTTCCTGCAAGCCGAGGAAGTACCAAGGGGCCTTCGACGGGTTCGGCGTCTTCACGCTGCTTGCCGGCTCTTCGAGCGGCGCGGGAAGCGCCAGCGCCCAGACGAGCATCAGCGCCGTCACCGCGACCATGCAGATCATTTCGGTGTAGACCAAGTCGGGCCACACGAGCACCTTCTCGTCGTCGACCTTCTCCATCGGCGGCAAGCCTTGTCGCCGGCGATCGTCGTTGATGACGGCGCGATACGTGGCTACCCAGGTAAAGAACCCGAGCAAGAACACGAGGCCGACGATCGGCACGTTGTCCGGCTTGCCGACGATCTCGAAGAAGTTCGCATCGGTCACGGCGAGGCCCATGCCGAACATCGCAAGATTCAAAAGCACCCAGGCCACGGCCGGCTTCGTCCACCAGTTGCGGAACAGAAACAGAAACGCCATGCCGGCGAGCGAGCCGACGGTGAGCGTCACCGGGCCGGAAAGAGAGTTGATCAGGTGCTTTACCGCTTCGGGAAGTTCCGGCGGGCTCCCCATCATCGCGATCGGAGCGAGAATCAAAAACCAAGCACCGAGCAGCATCCACAGCGCAAGGTTCGAGACCGTGAGGCCGCCGAGCTTAAACAGCGGACGGATGCCGCTGCGCCAAGCCATGAGTGCGGCGCTCCAATTCAGAATGCAAAGGATCAGGTAGTAAAAACCCAATCCCATCTGAATCCGAGAGAGAAAGACTTCGTGATTGCCGTGCATGGTTGTTCAATGAATTCGTATTCGGGATGACGACCGCCTCGTACGGCCGCACATAACTCTTCGCTCTTCTCTGCCTCAAATCACTATCTCAAGCGGCTTTACAGCGGCCCACTGATACCGCCGTCTTTGCGAACTCGCCAGAAGTGGATCGCCAACAACAGCGAAGCCGCCAACGGAATCGCAACGCAATGCAACACGTAGAACCGGTTCAGCGTCTCTTCGCCGACGAAGCGGGCACCCAAAAGTGCGAACCGCGCGTCGGATGCGTTCGTAATCATGTCGAGACCGCCGACATGCAGAATTTGCTGGCCGGGACCTTCGTGGCCGAGGAACGGCGTAGCGCGAGCCATGTTCGATCCGACCGTGATAGCCCAGATCGCCAACTGATCCCACGGCAACAAATAGCCGGTGAAAGAGAGCAGGAGCGTCAGCAGTAGCAAGATCACGCCGACGACCCAATTGAACTCCCGCGGAGGCTTATAGCTACCTGTGAGAAACACACGATACATGTGCAGCCAAGTCGTGATGACCATCGCGTGCGCACCCCAGCGATGCAACTCGCGGAACACGCCGAGGCTTACGACGTCGCGCAGATCTTGGATGTCTTTGAAGGCCCACTCCAGCGTCGGCCGGTAGTAGAACATCAAGAGCACGCCGGTCAGCGTCTCGATCAGGAAGAGGAAGAACGTCACCCCGCCCATACACCAGGTATAGCTGAGCGCGATCCCTTGCTTCTTCACCGAAACCGGATGGAGATGCAGGAAGAAGTTGGTGAGCATCACCACGATCCGATTGCGCCGATCCAGCGGCATCGGATGACGGAAGACGCTCTTCCAAACTTGCGAATTACGAATGTTCTCGCCGATGGACATGTGCGGTTCGATTCAAGTCGGGTCGGTGAAACGGAAATTCAAACAACGCGGAAATTCAAAGCTGAGCGGACGGCGAACAAGCGGAGAGAGCGACGCCTCGGCGAATGCCGAGCGCCGCTGCTTCGCGCTTATCCCGTATAGAACGATTGCGGATCGACCCACTGTCCCATCTCTTCGAAGAACAGTTTGCTCTTGTCGACTTCGAGTTGGCCGTCGTCGGCGAGCGAGATCGCATAGCGTTCCAAAGGCCGCGGGGCCGGGCCTTCGAAATTGATGCCGTCTTTGTAGAAGCCGCTACCGTGGCAGGGGCATTTGAATTTCTGTTCCGCTTCGAGCCAGTTCGGCGTGCAGCCGAGATGCGTACACACGGTCCGGATCGCGCAAATTTCCGGCTGGCCGTTGTATTCCGTGTTCACGATCCAAACGCCGAACTGCGCTTTGAACTTCTCTTCGACCTTGCCGAGCGCGAAATCGCTTGGGAAGCCGACTTTGAATCGGCTAGGCGGCTCGGTAAGAATGTTGGGGAACATGAAGCGTGCGAGGCCCAACGTCCACAAGCCGCCGGCTGCGGCGAGGCACGTGTAGCCGAGCCCGAGCATCGAGCCGAACATCACGCTTAGGAACCCGCGGCGATCTTCGGCCGCGGCTCCCTTGGCACCGGCCTTGGCTGCGGGCTTCGGTTGCGCGAAGTCGGGCTTCACCGGCATCGTCGGCGCGATCTTGGCCGGCTTCTCGGGTGCGAGAACCGGGCTTTCCTTCGCGGCCGCTTCGGCTTTCGTCATCGGTCCCGGCTTCGCGCTTTTACGCGCGGCGGCCAAGATGCTCGACGTATCCTTCGGCCCAGCTGCGACGACTGCCCCGGGGGCTTCTTTCTTTTCGGCGGCCGGCTTCGGGGCCGGAGCTTGTTTCGCTTCCACGGGCTTCGGCGGAGCCTTGGGCGATTCCGCTGCGGCACCGCCGGCTTTCGCGGCGCCTTGAGCACGCGCCGCGGCGAGCATCTCGGCCACGCTCAGCTTGCCGCCGGCCGGCTTCGGAGCGGCGGGCTTGGGCGCCGGAGCGGCGGCAGGTGCTTCCGCGGGTGTCTCAGGTGCGGCCTGCGCTGCGGGACCTTGAGCGGCTGGTTCCGCCGCGGGCGCGGCGTCCGCCGGAGGATCGGCAGCGGGCCCTGCCGCAGCCGCCGCAGCGTCTGCTTTG
This sequence comes from Planctomycetia bacterium, assembly GCA_021413845.1. Classification (NCBI taxonomy): domain Bacteria; kingdom Pseudomonadati; phylum Planctomycetota; class Planctomycetia; species Planctomycetia bacterium. Next base: position 14,024 of record JAIOPP010000012.1, read on the forward strand.
TTTTTACGCGCTAGTGCCAGAATTTCCTGTACGGAAAGTTTCTTCTGCTCGGCCATGTCTTTTGTTTTCAACCCCGCGTTGTTCAGCCGTCGTCACGGCGAAATTCAACGACCCGTCGCACTGCAAAATCTCGGCGACCTACTCGATCGATGAGCGACTCACTTCTGCGACTCTCTCGGCCCGCCCGCAATCCCTGCACGGACTAACCGCTGCGATCGATCCCAACCCATCCAACCCTTCGACCCCCCAACCCCTCGACGGCATTGCCGATCGCTCCGGCGAGAGACCTCGCAGCGCGACCGGAAATCGCCGCAAAGCGTTTCCAAGACAGCGTTGCCGGCCTGCGGCAATCATCGTAAGTAGGGCAGTAAAGTGGGTGTTGTACCACAAGTCGGGAACTTTGACATAGCCGCGCTTGTGATTTATTTCACGATCCTGTGGAAATTGTTATTGTGCCCCTCCCGATTGTCAACCGCTACCCAGCCTCGCCTCCCGCCCATCGAGGGGAGAAAAGCGAGAGAATCGGGTCGACGGAATTCTCGCCGCCGGCGAAGATCGTCCTTCATCGGCGAATTCTCCACGCGGCTGAACGCCGTTGTCGCACCTAACGAAATTTTTTCGCAGTTGTCGACGAGTTCTTACGAGACAGATATGTAAAGCGACGCCGGCGAATCGAAAAAGATCAGAGCCGACAAAATGATGCGCGATGCAACGATCGATTGGCGACGGCTCGACGGACTCGTGCGACGCGACCCTTCCGCGCGCGGCCTCGCAGCCTATCGCGATGCGGAAGGCCGGCCGATTCCCAGCGATCTCGCAGCGGCCGCGCACGATCTGCAACACGCGACCAAGGTCTTGCTCGTCACCGGCTTCGGCATTGCGACTTCCGCCGGCCTGCGCGCCGAGACCGATGGTCCGCCCGGCGCGGTTTTTCTCGCCAGCATGTTGCGCGCGTGCGCGATCGACGTCGACATCGCGACCGACGAACTCGGCGCGCCGCTCGTTCGTGCCGGTCTCCGCGCAGCCGATCTTGCCGACGTTGGGCTCATCGAAGTCTCGGCTTCTTTTTCGTACGACGATTGCGACGGAATCTTGAGCGACGGCTATTCGCATCTCGTCGCGATCGAGCGCGTGGGCCCGAACCACACGCAAGAATCGATCGCACGGCAAGACGCTCGCGCAGCCGATGACTTCGAGCGACTTGTCGCTCCCGAAGATCGAGATACCTGCCGCAACATGCGCGGAGAATCGATCGACGATCGAACTCCGCCGCTGCATTTGCTCTTCGAGCAAGAGACCGACGACGAAGATGATCCTTCGTCCGAAGTTTCGCGCCCCGTCACGATCGGCATCGCCGACGGCGGCAACGAGATCGGCTGCGGTCGCATCGCGTGGAGCACGCTGCGCAAGGCGGTCGCGCAAGGCCCCGCAGAACTGATCGCGTGTCGCATTGCCACCGATTATCTCATCATCGCGGGCATCAGCAATTGGGGCGCGTACGCCCTCGGTGCCGCGGTCGCAGTGCTTTGCGAGCGGCAAGCCGAGGTCCGCGATTGGTCGCGCGACCGCCAGCGCGCGATCCTCGTGGCGATGGTCGAGGAAGCCGGTGCCGTCGATGGGATGACGAAGCGCGCCGAACCGACCGTCGACGGCGTCGCACTCGCACCGTACCTCGACACGTTCGATAAGATTCGCTCGCTGTTTTAAGCCAGAATAAACGCGGTTCGTCAACGCTCGAACGCGAACACCGCTTCGTCGTCGTTCGGTCGGCCGGTAATGAGATCGGCGATGAGTTTCGCGGCGATCATGCTGAAAGTGATGCCGTTTCCGCCGTAGCCGAGCGCTGCGAAACTGTTCGGCCGTTGAGGAATTCGGCCGATGTAGGCGAGGCCGTCTTTCGTTTCGGCGAAAGTTCCGGCCCAAGTACAGGCCGCCTCGAAAGGGATCTTCGGGAACAGCTTCGCGAACCGCTTGTGCAAGCGTTCGGTCTTTCGCGCGATCCGTGTAGGGCTCACATGATCTTGGCTGAACGAGGTGTCTTCGCCGCCGATGACGATTCGGCCGTCGCTGGTTTGTCGCGCATAGAAGTAAGGGCGGGCCGTCTCCCACAAGAGCCAGCCGTCGGGCCAGCCGGGAAAGTTCGTCGCCGGCGCGCTTGCGGCGGCATAGGTCGAACGCAACCGGCCCGGCATCTTCGGCAGCGACTCGCCGACTTCGTAACCGGTCGCCCATACGATCTGTTTCGCCGAGATCGTCGCGCCATCGGTCGTGGCGACGATTCCCGCCTCGCTTTCATCGAACGTCTCGACGTTCGTCTCGCCGAAGATGCGCATGCCGTGGCGCTCGGCTCCACGCAAGAGCGATTGCGTGAATCGAAAAGGATCGATTTGCGCATCGCCTTTTGAGTGCAGCGCAGCCGCGGCGGAGAGGGAAGTTTCGTCGGCAAGTTCTGCGCGGGAGAGTAGTCGCACATCGAAGCCGGCCTCTTGGCGGCAAGCGAACTCCCGCTTCAAGCGAGCCCGATGCCACCAAGAACTCGCGAAGTACAAGCTCTCGCGGCGTAGGAACTCCGAACGGTCGTCGAGTTCGTCGAGCAATGTTTCGATGTCGTCGATCGCCGTCAGCCCGCGTAGATAAGCATGTACGGCATGCTCGCGCCCGACGATGCCGATCAGATCCGAAAGCGGCGTGTCGACTTCGTATTGCAACAGCCCGGTGCTGGCGAACGTACTGCCGACTCCCGGCGTGCGCCGATCGACGACGATCACATCGACTCCGCGCTTGGTCAACGTGTAACCAACCAGCGCCCCACTAATACCACCGCCGACCACGACGACTTCGCAATGAAGCTCGCCGTGCGCCGCAGCATATTCGCGCGGCTTCGCCCGCTCGTCGGTAACCGCCCAAACCGGTCGACCTGTATGAAGATTCATCGTGATGCCGTCTCGCCTGAGTCGCGGGCCTGTGGGCTAGCGCGCAAGCGGCTAAGCGACCGCGGCGCTGAAGTGCCCTATGATGAGCACTTACCGTGCCTGGCGAGATTCAAATCGTGGCGATTTAGCTCTGTCAACGTAGCAGGCACGTTCCACGTGCCGTCCGCCGCTTGCATCGTTCGGCGATGGAGTCGTGCCGCGATGCCCGAAGTCTTCCGTGGTCACGGCACGTGGAACGTGCCTACTACTTTGTAGTAGACGTGCTCCAAAGGAAACGGCCGGTTAACACCGGCCGCTCGCCTCGGATATTCGTATGCGCCGTGGCCGATTAGCCCGGCGGGGCGTTGGGGTTGAGGGTCGTCGAGGCTTGGCCGTCGTTGTCGAGGCCCGAGTAGCGCGACTCTTCGGCGATCGCTTCGATGAAGTGGCGGGCCGCGAAGAACTCGTTCGTCGGGTACTGCGCGATTAACGTGTCGAGGTAGTCGCGCATCGCGCCGGTGATCGGCGAGACGTTGTAGTACGACACGGCCCCGGGGTCTTTCACGCGTTGCGTGAACAACGCTTGTAGTTTTTCGCGATACGATTTGAACTCATCGGCCAGCAGCAGCGGATTCCAATTGATCTCGCCGGTGACCGGATCGAGTTGCGAGATCGTCAGACGCGGGCGCTTCGGCGGCGGAACGTTCTTCGCCCAGATCTCCGACTCGCGCTGCTTTTTCTCGGCGGCTCGTTGCCGATTCAAGCGTTGCAACTCATCCTTCGCTTGCGCCGCCTTCACGCGATTGTCGAGCGCCATCGAGTAAGCTTGTTCGGATGCCTGCGCCGCTTGCGCCGTCATCACGTTATATTCCCCTTGGGCGCGGACGAGGTTGCCCATGCCGGTCGCCATCGACCCATAAGCGGTTCCCCCGCCGTAACCGCCGCCGTAGTAACCGTTGTAGCCGCCGTAGCCGACCGGAGCGGTATAGCGAAACGGCGTATAGGGAGCATACTGTGCCGCGGCGCTGGAAAGGCCCAAGCAGCAAAGGGCGACCAAGAGCCAGGCCGCTTTGAGGGATGCCGTGGTAGGCATGATGGGAACTCCGGAGAATTTTTCAAAGGTGCTGATTTCGGCGCAACCGTAAGTTACGATAATGGCACGCGAGCGCGCAGGCTACAAGTCTTCGGAATCCCAAACCGGGCTGATTTCGTCGAGACCCCACGGTAGCCGTGCGACGCGTTATGCACCCGCAAAGAATTACATCCTGGAGTTTTCGGACATGCGCGGCACGTTCAGAATGGCGCTTTTCGCTTCCGTATTCGGTTTTGGAACGGGCTCGGCTTTCGCACAACCGCCGCTTCCTCCGGCCCCTCCTGTGCCGCCGCTCCCTTCCGCCGCAGCCGTGGCCGAGCAATTGAAGCTGCTTGCCGAAGCGACCGGCAAAGAGCGACTCGCGTTGATCGACAAATGGGCCGATCAAGGTCCGGCCGCGGCGCTCGTCAGCGGTGCGCTCGCGAAGCTCTTGGCCGATTCCGATGAAGCGACCCGCATCCATGCCGCGAAGGCGCTCGGCGCAATCGGCCTGGGTGCCGCGCCGGTCGTCGAGGCGTTGACCGCTGCGATCGATCCGGCGAATCCGCGCGTGAGCGCGTATGTCATCTACGCTCTCGGCCGGATCGGCGAGAAGGCGCAAGCGGCGTTTCCGAAAATCGCCGAGCAGTTGACGAGCCCTGACCAGCAAGTGCGCCGCGAAGCGGTGAAGGCGATTCGCGGGATGAAGCTTCCGCTCGAGACCGCCGTGCCGGTGTTGGTGAACGTGTTGCAAACGGCGAAGTCGCCGGAAGTGGTGTTGCCTGCGTTGCACGCGATGTCGGAAGTCGGCAAGCCGGGGGTGCCACGCTTGGTCGAGGCGATGCAAAAGCAACCGGCGGCGCGCTTCTGGGTCTGCCGTATTCTGGCCGAGATCGGGCCCGACGCAGCCGAGGCCGTGCCTGCCGTGATCGAAGCGCTCGGCGATGAACGCGCCGATGTTCGTCAAGAAGCGGTGCTCTGCCTTGGGCACATCGGGAAGCCCGCCGCTCCGGCTGCGAAGAAGATTCTCGCGTTGCTCTCCGATACCGACGCGGGCATTCGAGGCGCGGCGGTTTGGGCGTTGATGATGGTCGGTGCTCCGTCGGCGGAAGTGGTCGCCGGGGTGAAGCCGCTCCTTTCCGATTCGGATGAGATGGTCCGCTTGGTCTCCGCCTGGAGCATTGCCAAGCTGGAACCCGAAAACGCCGAGCAACGTCGGGCCTCGCTCGATCTTTTCATCGCTGCGTTGAAGCAAAAGAATCCTCGCTTGCGAGCCGCCGCGGCGCGGGCGATCGTCGACTTGAAGGCCGGCGACCCTGCCGCACGAGAAGCGTTGATCGAAACGTTGGCGGATGGAGACGAAGCGGTGAGTGGGATCGTCAGCCATGCGCTGGTCGAAGCGGGCGAAGAAGGGGTGCCGTTGCTTGTGAAAGGTTTGGAACGACCGGAGATTCGCGGCTTCGCGGCGCAAACCCTCGGGCAAGTCGGCCCGAAGGCGAAGGCCGCCGTTGGTCCATTGACCGCGGCCTTGGCGGACGAGAACCCGCACGTTCGTGCGGCGATTTTGTTCGCGCTCGGGAACATTGCTCCCGACGATGCCGACGTCGCCGAGCGGTTGATCGCGGCACTGAGCGACAAGAGTTCCGATATCCGCTTGGCCGCCGTCCACGCGTTGGCAAGGAACAAAGCCGCAGCGCCGATCGCAAAGCCGGTTTTGGAAAAACTGCTGACCGATCCGAACCCTGCGGTGAGTGCCGCGGCGCAGTTCGCGCTCGACGTCGGCAAGGCGAAGTAGGCTCTCTCGCGCGAGGCGAGAAATAAGTTGATCAGCCTAATTCGGTGCTGATATGAAGTGTTGGCGATACGTCTAGGCGAATTCGAGCACTGAAAAAAGCGAAACGGTAGTTTTTGCCTTAAGGCGATTCGGGAACCTCGCGCGCTCGAGGGGTGCCGCAAGCGCCGCGTCCTTGTGAGACGACAAGTGCCTCCCTACAATTGCAAGGCTGTGTAAGATCGCATCCGTTGGCAATTCGGGCTGGGCTTGGTTTCTATGAACGTGTTGATTATCGGTGCCGGCGGTCGCGAACATGCCTTGGCTTGGAAGATCGCGCAGAGTCCGCGAGCCGGCCGCGTGTTCTGCGCTCCCGGCAATACCGGAACGGCGCTCGTCGCTCAGAACGTGAATATCGCGGCGACCGACTTTCCGAAGTTGATCAAGTTCGCCAAGGACAACGATGTCGGACTCACGGTCGTCGGACCGGAGATACCGCTTGTGCTCGGCATCACCGATGCCTTTCTCAAAGCCGGATTGAAGGTTTTCGGCCCTTCGATGGCCGCGGCGGAGCTCGAAGGAAGCAAGGTCTTCTGCAAAGACTTGCTGCGCAACGCCGACGTTCCGACGGCCGACTACCGCGTGTTTCGCAGCGTCGATCGCGCAATCACCTTCTTGCGCGAACGGGAAGACGTGCCTGTCGTCGTGAAAGCCGATGGCCTGGCGGCCGGCAAAGGGGTCGTCGTTTGCTCGGGCCGGGCCGAGGCGTTGGACGCGGTCGAACGGATCGGCAAGAACATGGAGTTCGGCGACGCCGGAAAGCAGATCGTCATCGAAGAACGTCTGGATGGTCGCGAGGTGAGCGTGCTCGCGCTGACCGACGGACAGACGATCGTTACGCTGCCGCCGGCGCAAGATCATAAACGAGCTTACGACGGCGACACGGGCCCGAACACCGGCGGCATGGGGGCCTACTCCCCTGCCCCGATCGTCGACGATGCGATGATGCGCTGGATCGAAGCGCATGTGCTCGTCCCGACCGTGCATGCGATGAAGCGTGCGCGCAGGCCGTTTCGCGGAGTGCTCTACGCCGGGCTGATGATTACGAACCAAGGCCCGAAGGTCTTGGAGTACAACGTCCGCTTCGGCGATCCGGAATGTCAGCCGTTGATGCTGCGGCTGAAGAGCGATCTGTTGGAGTTGTTGCTGGCCGTGGCCGAAGGAAAGCTCGACGAAATCGAACCGCCCCAATGGGACGAACGGCCGGCCGTGTGCGTCGTGATGGCGGCGGAAGGTTATCCCGGAAATTATGCTAAGGGGAAGCCGATTCGCGGCCTCGAAGAAGCGGCGAAAGTTTCGGAGTGCCAAGTGTTCCACGCCGGAACGGCTGCCGGACCCGATGGGCAAGTCGTGACCGACGGCGGCCGCGTGCTCGGCGTTACCGCGCTGGGCAACTCGATCCAAACCGCGAAGCTGCAAGCCTACACGGCGGTGAAAGCGATTCGCTGGGACGGCGCTTGGTGCCGCAAAGACATCTCGGACAAGGCGATGGGCTAGGAAAAGTTAGAAGTAAGAAGGCAGAAGTAAGAAGTCCGGCCTCCGCCGTTTTACGTTTTGCATTCTGACTTTTTACTTTTCTTCCTCGTCTTCCGCGTAGCCCGGCGGAAAGATGCTCCCCCATTTTTCTTCTTCGGCGATGTCATCGTCGTCGACGATTCGATGGAGCCAGAACTGAAGTTCGGCATCCTCGATCGGCAGGACGTCGCGCTCCGGTGTTTCGTCGGGTCGAATGCGATGCGCCGGCGGGTGCGCGACCGGCGGGAGCTTCGCCTTCGAAGGCGGATCGATCGCAGGCTTCTGCGGCGACGACTTCGCCCGCGAATCTTTTTTCGACGTACCTTTGTTAGATAGGCCTTGGTTTCGTTTTCGATCGGACAGGCTTAGTGGCTTTTCGGCTCCTTCGTACTTCGCCGAGTTCGTCTCTTCGTCGGTGTGCGACGTGCCGCGGCTTCGTTTCCGCAGCACCGATTCGTACCAGACGTCGCTGTCGACGGCCGTTGCGCGCCGCCGCCGCGCGGCTCGTTGAATTCGATGATCGCTCGAAACCACGGTTAGTCGTCGCGGCGTATGATCGGCGGCGATGAGTTCTTCCAGGAGTTCGTCGGCGTCGTTGTAGCCCTTGGCGAAACGCACCGCCACGCCGTGCATGAACATCGAACTCGGCAGGCCCGGCGGTGCTCCCGCTGCATCGAATACGACGATGGTCCGTCCGCGTTCCGCCGGGTCGAGCGTTTCGCCGACGAAGCGAATCAGCGCGGCCCGCGAACGCTCGAGCCCGCCCGCGCCGCGCCCCAAGCCGACGATGCCGGCGGCGTACATCAAGTTGTAGCCGTCGATGAGAAGCGGCATGCGGTCGGCGTCCCGGCTCGATGTGGACAATCTGCAACAGTGGTTGTCGGAATGACTCATACTAGCGCAGGAAAGGCTTCTACGTCGCCCCCAACTTACGCTTTTCATGCAGCTTCGTGGGCGGCGATCGAGCGGGCCGAGCGTTCTTTGCGCTAGCTTGTTGAACTCGTGCTCGACTAAGATATAGTTGCACGAAGAGGGAATTCTCCGTTTTTCCGAGGTCGCTAGCTATGAAGACTTTCATTATCACGCTCGGCGCAGCCATCGCCCTGGCGACGACCGTGAGCTTAGAAACCGTCGCGGCGTCCGACTTGGTGTTGTCGCCTTCGCCGTACGTGCAACAGCGAGCCGTTTACTACGCTCCGCCGGCAATCGTTCAGCCGACGACGTCGTATTACGCTCCGAGCACCTTCACTCCGACCACGACCTACTACGCACCGCAAGCCACGACGAGCTACTACGCTCCTTCGGTCACGGCAACTCCCGTGACTTCGTACTATGCACCCGCTCCGATCGCCGTGGCTCCGCAACCGACGACGACCTACTATGCTCCGTCTTATTATGCCCCGCGCCCGGTGACGACGTATTACGCACCGACCGCCGTCGCCGCGCCGGTCGCCGCATACTATGCACCGACGACCACGTACTACGCTCCGACCACGGCCTATTACGCTCCGACGGCCGTGATGGCTCCGGTCGCGGTTGCTCCCGTCGTTGTGGGGCAGCCGGCTATCGTGCGCACGAAAGTTTATTATCCCGGCGAGCCGGTGCGCAACTTCTTCCGAGCGATTACTCCGTAGCGAGCTGCGAGTTTTCTCATTCGATGAACTAGCGATGCCTCGGCGGTCTCCGGATCGCCGAGGCATTTTTGTTGCCTTGATTAAGAAGCGATCGTCGCGCGGTGAGGGACTTGCCGCGAGCCTGCGGCGACGAAGCTCTGGTATAATCTCGCTAGCTTGTTGCCTCTTCGTACGTCTCCAACCGTGAGTGTTTCGATGTCGTCTCCTTTGCATCCCGTCGCCATGCCGACGAACCCCATCGGTCCTAGCTCGCTGAGCTCGAGTCGACTTGCATACGGCTGTTGGCGGCTTGCCGAAACCGAGAGCCGGGCCGAAGAAGTCGGTCGTCCCGCGCTGATCGCGGCGGTCGAGGCAGGCTACACGTTGTTCGACCATGCCGATATCTATTGCGCGGGTCGTAGCGAATCGTTATTCGGGCGATTGCTTCGCGACATGCCGGGCCTGCGCGAGCGCATCACGATCGCGACGAAGTGCGGCATCCGTCCTGCCGGTATGCCGAATGCCGACGCTCCCTATCGCTACGACGCATCGGCCGAGCATATCGTGGGGTCGTGCGAAGGTTCGTTGCGGAGGCTCGGCATCGAGACGATCGACATCTATCAACTTCATCGGCCCGACTATCTGATGCATCCGGAAGAGGTCGCCGCGGCTTTCGATCGGCTACGCTCGGCTGGGAAGGTACGCGAGTTCGGCGTGAGCAATTTCCGGCCGTCGCAAGTCTCGGTGCTGAAGAAAGCGTTGCCGTTTCCGCTGATCGTGCAGCAGATCGAAATCAGCTTGGCCTGTCTCACGCCGCTCGAAGACGGAACGCTCGACCAATGTCTCGTCGAACGCCTGACGCCGCTCGCATGGAGCCCTCTCGGGGGAGGTTTGCTCGGCGGCGGATCGCATAAGTTGTTGCCTGCTCAAGAGGCCTACGAAGTCGAAGCGGTCAATATAGCGCTCGACGCAACCGCGCGCGAACTCGGTTGCTCGCGCGCCGTCGTCGCACTCGCGTGGCTGTTGAAGCATCCGGCCGGAATCGTGCCGATCGTCGGCAGTACGGATCCCGTCCGGATTCGTGAAGCGGCTTGGACGCCTAACGTCGAGCTCACGCGCGATCAATGGTATCGGCTGTTCGCGGCGGCTCGACCTTCGCGCTTGCCGTAAAAACGCTTAGCGCCGCAACTGCGCAAGCTTATCGCTGAGAAACGAAAACGCTTGCGCGGCGGCGTTCGGGCCGTCGTGGCTATGTCGACTCAACTCGACATACACCCCGCCGGCGTACCCGATCCGCAGCAGCGCTTTCAGCACCGGGAAGAAGTCGATCTCCCCTTCGCCGAACATGAGATGTTCGTGAACATCGGCCCGCATGTCTTCGATGTGGATGTTGACGATCTGTGCGCCGCGCGATTCGATCTGCGCGGCGATCGGCGTTTCCCCCTGACAATGCAAGTGGCCGATGTCGAGCGTCAGTCGTAGTCGTGGGTGGTCGACGTTGCGCAATAGTTCGTCGTACCGCGCCAGCGTATCGATGAACATGCCGGGTTCCGGCTCGAAGCCGATGGTTATTTGCTTCGCTTCGGCGTAGTCGAGTACTTCGCGGAGCCCGCCGGTTAAGCGCCGCATCGCCGTGGCATCGTCGACGCCGTCGCGCAGGATGCCCGACCAAAGCGAGACGCAATCGCTGCCGAGTTCCGCAGCCGCATCGATGCAATGTTTGTAGAATTCGACCCGTTCGGCTCGCCCGTCCGGCTCGCTGGTCATCAACGTCGGTTCGTGCTTCTTACGTGCATCGAGCAAGTAGCGTGCCCCGGTTTCGACCACCGAGCGCATGCCGAACTGCTCCAACGTGCGGCGCATTTGTTTGATGCGCGACTGCACATGTCCGCCGTAAGGGTTCAGCAGTCCATGATCGATGGTGAGCCCGACGCTCCGATAACCGAGTTCGGCGAGTAGCTCGACCGCCTGATACGGGTCGTGATGAGCAAGGCCGTTCGTGTTGTAGCCGAGGAGCATGGAGAAATTCGCAGAGCGCGAGGTTGTGCGACCGACGAATCAGGTCGAATAAATGACTTGCCCGAGCAGATGCATCGGCAGCAAAAAGGCGACGATGACGATTGCGAACGGCACCGGATGATGGGTCGCAGTGATGATCGCCGCGTCGAAGATGACGATCGCGAAGATCGCCTGCTTGACCGCAAACTGCACCAGCAGCGGTGATGGATCAACGATCGCCGGCACACAACGCCGCACCGTGAAGAAGCCGAAGAGGCCCCACATGATGGGCCAAAGCCAAGTCCCCAAGATTTGCGGCAACGGTTGTGCCGCTTCGGGCAAGTCGGCGGTCGCCCAACGCGGGAAGTAACCAAGCAAGCCGATGCCGCAAAGCATCAAGATCATGCCGCAAAGCAGCGCGAGGCGCCGGCTCGCATGCTGCGCTTCGGTGCGAGCGAAGAGCGTCACGCCAACGATGTAGATGCCTACTCCGGCCGCGACGAGCCAGTGCATCGGGTGCCATTGAAACGGCCCGATCGAGGCGAGACTCAGGCCGAGGAGAATGTTGAGGAAGCGGCAAAAGCCCATGCCGAGCGGCGCGAGCGGGGTGCGCTTGAGCGGGCCGTCGTACAGCACGACCGCCGCGCCGAGCATCGTGGCGACGATGCCGGGAGTGAGCGTGTGGCGCAATACCGAGACGAGCCATCCGAGGGCGATGCCGCCGACGAGAAGCGTGGCGCCGATGCGCTTGGCGGCCGTCAGTGAGATACGACCGGAAGGGATCGGCCGTTGCGGGCGTTCGCTCGTGTCTTGCGCGACGTCGAAGACGTCGTTGAGCACCATGCCCGCGAGATACAGCAGCGACGACGAACCGACGAGCAGCGCAAACGCGGGCCAATCGCCGAGGTCTTGATGCGTGAGCAAGTAGGCCGCGAAGATATTCGAGACGGCCGTGAAGACGTTCGGAAATCGCGTGAGTTGCAGCAGCGTCTTCAGATCGGGCATTGGATTTCGGGCGCAGAAGAATAGTGGAGGCCGAGATTCACGCTTACTTCTCGAACACGATGCCGATCTTCTTCGCTAGGGTTTGCAGGAAGTCGTAGGCCTCGCGCGCCGCCGAGTCGGGGTCTTCGATATAGGGATAGAGCTCGACCGTGATGTAGCCGTCGTAGCCGGTCGCTTGAATCGCGAGCAGAGTCGCTTCGAAGTCGATCGCACCGCGGCCGGGAACCAAGTGGGCATGGACGCGCGTCGGGGCGATGTCTTCGAAGTGGTAATGTTTGGTATGCGGCGCCATCCGCGCGACCCAGTCTTGTGGATCTTCGCCGACGCAGTAGGCGTGGCCGATATCGAAGTTCAGCCCGACGAACGGCGATTGAATCTTTTCCATGAACTTCAAATACTGGTCGAACTTTTCGATGAGCAGGCCCGGCTCCGGTTCGATCAACAGGCCGACTTGATACTTCTCCGCCACTTCGACGCAAGGCATGAACTCGTCGTAGAAGATCTTCGCGGCGTCTTCCCACGATTGACCGACTTCGAGCGGGCCACCCGGCTCGGTCTGCAAGTTCTTCGCGCCGATCTCGGCCGCGAGTTGCAACGCGCGCTTGGTGTGTTCGCGACGAATCGCTCGGTAGTTCGGATCGGGCTCGATCCACGACGGATGCCAATACGGCTGCCGCGGGTCGTTCACGGCGTTCATCATGAAGCCGTTGACGTTCGAGACGCGCAGCCCATGCTTCGCGAGGGAATCGGTAATCGATTTCCGTCGCTCCGGCAGTAGGTTCACCGGCCAAGCATGGGGAACATCGGCGAGAACTTCGAGGCCGGCATAGCCGATGCGGGCGATCCGATCGATCGTTTCTTCGATCGAGAACTTCATGTAGGCGTTGGAACTAAAGGCGAGTTTCATCGGCGGCATCTAGGCGAGGTGTTTGCGAGTGGAGGCAAGTCGCTTAGTATAATCCAGCTTCCGCCGAGACGAAACCACGCGCGCATACCGCTTTTGGGTCGAGGACCGCCGCTTGCTTAAGAACGAACGACGGATTCCGCCGTGGGTGAAGATCGTGTATTCGTCGTTCGTCGCGCTCTTGGTGCCGATCTATTGGATCGACTACGGCCCGACCAATTTCTTGTACTTTTGCGACGTCGCACTCTTGCTGACCGTGCATGCGCTGTGGGCCGAGAGCCGGCCGACGGCATCGATTGCGCTGGTCGGGATCTTGGTGCCGCAGACGGTCTGGATCGTCGACTTCCTCGCCCATTGCTTCGGGCTCACGTTAGTCGGCGCGACGGAATATATGTTCGATCGCGGCATTCCGCTCTTCACGCGGTTTCTATCGTTCTTCCACTTCTGGCTACCGCTGTTCTTGCTCTACGTCGTCGGGCGATTGGGCTACGATCGGCGAGCGCTCCGGTGGTGTACGCTCGGCGGCTGGCTGATCTTGCTGGTCAGCTACTTTCTTTTGCCGGCCCCTCCGGCACCAGTCGACAATCCGAACTTGCCGGTGAACGTCAACTATGTCTATGGGATGAGCGACAAGGCTTCGCAAACGGCGATGGCTCCGTCGGCGTACTTAGCACTGTTGATGTGTCTGCTGCCGATCGTCGCGTATGTGCCGGCGCATTTGATCTTGAAGCGATGGTTTGAAAAGCACACCGCTCCGATGGCTTGAGACCGCGAAATCGCAAGCGCTTGCGGTTTCGCGGAAGATTCATTCCGACGTTTTGCGCAATGACGCGAAAGCTTCCTACTCTTTGAATACGACGTCGATCGCGATGCCGGCCGCGAGCAAGAGGGCAGCCATCGCCGGATTCGTGCCGAGATCCTCGGCGATCTTGATGTGATAGGTGTCGGCCGAGGTGAACATTTCCTTCATCAGCCCTCCCCACTGTTTATCGACCGTGCCGAGTTCGCGACCCTCCGGCGTGAGGAACTTGAAGTTGAAGCCTTTCCAATTCCCCTTCACTTCGGAGATGAGATTGTCGCTCGCATCGTAAACGAAGAAGCCGCCGTTGAACGAAAACAGCTTGCCTCGGAAGTAGCCGATGTTGCGCCCGTCGGCATCGATGACCGATACTTTCGGGCGCAGGAACGAAAAGCCTCGCTTCAACGTGAGCAACACCGGCAAGTCGTCTTGCTCGCGGAACTCTACCGTAGTCGGCAAAAATCGCTTCTGCTTGTTCAGTAGAAATCGGAATGCGCGTGCGAGCCCACCGATGTTCTCCGTCGCCACGCCGACTTGTCGGCCGGTGTCGGCGTCGAAGATGTCGAAGTGATCGGTCAGCTTGAAAACGCCGACGTGTTCTTTCACGGCGTAAGAGCGGCAGTGGAACATGGGAGGAAGGAGTCGGGGGTCAGAGGGCGGGGATCAGTTAAGAGGCGTCGTTTAGATTAACACATCTCGATAGCCGCTGGTGAATACCTGCGGCCGTTTCGCTTTGCGTTCAGCTACTCGCACTACGATAGCTTGCAAGCGCCTTATAAAACAGCTTGCGCGATCCCCAAAGGCTCACCGCCGTCGCTAAGACGGCGAACGCCGCAAGTCGCCAATCTTGCTCGGCAAACGGCCGTGCCAGCAGCCGAGCCGGGACGTTCACGACCAGCAGAATCGGCACGGCGAACGTGAAGACTTGCCGGAGCGGAGTGCCGACCGGGCCGTTGTAGATCTCCATCGGGTAGCGCGAGAAGTTGGTGATGTAAAACCAAAAGTCGTACAAACTCTCGTTCCGCCCGAGCCACACGCTGATCGATCCGAGCGCGATCATGAGACTGTAAAACAACGCAGCGCCGCAGCCGATGAAGAGGACGTACAGTGCGAATTGCGCGACGTTCGGCCGGAAGTCGAGCTTCGCCAAGGCAACTCCCAGCAGAGCGAACGCGAACACGAAGTTCGCCAGCGACGACCATTCGATCTTGCGGAGCGAAATCAAAAACTGCGTGTCGATCGGTTTCAAAAGCGCGAAGTCGAGGTTGCCGGTGCGGATCAGCTCGCTGAACTCACTCATGTTCGGCATGAAGAATGCTTGCACTAAGCTATTGATGAACAGCGTCGTCGCGAGGAAGACGAAGAACGGCCACTTCGTCCAACCGGTTTGATCGCCGATCTGGCCGTTGTCGCCGACCTGATAAAAGATCAGCAGATAGAAGCCGAGTTGCATGAAGACCCAAGAGAGGGACGAAATGCAATCGATGATGAAGTTCCAGCGAAACGTCATATCGCGCACAAGGCTATTACGCGCAAACTCAAGCAACACGGCCCCATACCGCGGCCGTTCGGCCTTCGGCTGTCTCCCTTCTCCCCTCTGACCACTGACCACTGACCACCGACCACTGTCTTCCATCTTACCCTCCATATCCGCTATAGCGCCGCAAGCCGAGCTTGTAGCCGACGCGCGAGGTCGTGATGAAAAACAGAATCCAAAGCGCTTCGATGACGAGCCCGTACGCGAGCGCGGCTCCTTGCACCTTGCCGAGAAACACGGCCGCCGGGAAGTACGCCAAGTATTGCAACGGTTGCGCCGTCATGATCTGCCCCCAAATGCCGGGCATGATCGTCAGCGGAAACATATGACCGGAGAAGAAGAAGTTGAAGAGCATGTAGACGAACAGGATCGAGCTGACTTCGAGAAACCAAAAGCCGATCATGCCGAGCGTGGCTTCCAGGAAGAAGCCGAGCACGAACGCCATCAAGAGCGAAAGCGCGAACGCCGCTAAAGTCAAAGGATCGGGCCAGCCGGTGAAATAGCCGCGAAACACATAGAACATCAACGCAAACGGACCGGTTGCGACGGCGTAATAAACGAGCTTGTGCGCAATGCGCGAAAGCAAGAGAAATGTCAGCAAGTCGATCGGTTGGATCAGATACTTCTTGATCTCGCCGGTGCGGACTTGCGTGGCGATGTACGACGCCAGGCCCGGCATGCTGGAGAACGCGCGAGCGACGTACGTGAGCAAGTAGTACGCGATGAAGTCGTTGCGAGTGTAGTCGCCGATGCGCATCGGGTTGCCCGCCCCGGCGAAAACGGCGGTCCAAAGAAACGTCTGCGTGACGATCGGCAAGAAGCGCATGAGGGTGCCGAGCGCGAAGTCGCCCCGATAGACGAGCCGCTCTTCGATGCAGATGCGGAGGATCGTCCAGTAGGTGCCGAGCGCGTGCGGCAGCAATCCGCGCGTGCGGCCGGCATGTGGTAACGTCGAAGCTTCGTTAGCCATCTTCGCGCCCCGCATCTCCACCTTGGGCAGCCGCGGCGGCACGCACTTCCGGAGGCAGTTGCTCGGTGACTTGCGTAAACATCTCGGCGATCACTTCTTCCAGCGGCGGATCTTCGACCGAAACGTCGGTCACGACATGGTCGTTCAGCACTTCGGCCAGCATAGCGGCGACCCCCGGCCGATCGACTCGAATCTTCACCTTCGGCGCTTGCGCTTCGACGAGCGTGCCGAATCGCTCGAGCTGTGCGGGCACGATGTCGTCGGCGAAGGCGAGCGTCACCATCTTATGGCCGCTGAACTTGTCGACGATGCCGGCCAGCGAGCCGTCGTACATGATCGTGCCTTGCGCGATGACGACGACGCGCCGGCATAGCGCCGCGACGTCTTTCATGTAGTGGCTCGTCAGCAAGATCGTGATCTTGCGCACCTCTTGATAGTGTCGTAAGAACGCTTGAATGTTGTGCTGCGCAACGACATCGAGGCCGATCGTCGGTTCGTCGAGAAAGAGGACCTCGGGCGAATGCAACAGCGCCGCGATGAGCTCCATCTTCATTCGTTCGCCGAGCGAAAGTTCGCGCACGGGCCGGCCGAGCAGTTGCCGCACCGTGAGCAACTCGGTGAGCTCGTCGCGGCTCCGGTCGAACTCCGTCGGATCGATGCGGTAGATCTGCTGATGGAGCCGAAAAGATTCTTGCGCCGGCAGATCCCACCAGAGTTGATTCTTCTGGCCCATCACGAGCGCGAACCGCCGACGGTACGCATTCTCGCGCTTCCAGGGGACGTATCCCATCACGCGCGCCGTACCGGACGAAGGATGGATGACGCCGGAAAGGAGCTTGAGGGTCGTGGTCTTGCCGGCACCGTTGGGGCCGAGAAAAGCGACGAACTCACCGTGGTCGACCTTCAGGTCGATGCCGCGCACCGCTTCGACATTACGATACGTCCGGTTAAACAAACCTCGGATCGAAGCTCCGAGCCCTTCTTTCTTTTGGTAAACACGGTACGACTTCGTCAGACCTTCGATTTCGATGACGGACATCGGCCCCCCGCGGCGCGGCAGGAAAGAAACGAACGCGCGAACCCGACGTCCGCGAACCTGAAAGCGACCGGCCGGCGTCGTTATATCACAGCACCGGCCGCGCGGCCTATGCCCCGGCGATGGACGTGCCGGCGTTGTGGGATTCGGCAGGTTCCGTTAAAATTTCGCCGCCGGCAGTAGAAGTCGACGTCGCCACGGAGGAGTCGTCGAAGGCCGCCAGTCGATCGCGCACACGGAGGACTCGTACCACGCTCGCCGTCAGAATCGGGATCGGACACGATACCCATCGCCTAGCACCGGGTCTGCCGCTGAAGATCGGCGGCATCGAGATCCCGTTCGAGCTTGGATTGGTCGGACATAGCGACGCCGATGTGTTGCTGCATGCCGTCACCGATGCGTTGCTCGGCGCGGCTTCGCTCGGCGATATCGGCGAGATGTTCTCCGATCGGGCACCCGAGAACCGTGGGCGCGACTCGGGCGAGATGCTTCGCTTGGCCGTTGAGCGGGTCACCGCAGCCGGCTACCAAGTGGTCAACGTCGATTGCATCGTGTTTGCGCAGTTGCCGAAGTTGTCGCCATATAAAGATGCGATCCGGCGACGGATCGGCGAACTGATCGGAGTCGGGCCGGAGTGCGTCGGCGTGAAAGCGAAGACGGGCGAGCATGTCGGTCCGGTCGGTCGGCAAGAAGCGATCGTGGCCGAGTGCGTGGCGCTGATTGAAAAAACAAATTAGAAACTAGAAACCAGAACTCTGACCCCTGACCAATATGGCAACAACTTCGGCCGCGAAACCGTCGACTTCGTCTCCTGCCGCTCAATTTCCGATGCGCGTTTACAACACGTTGTCGAAGGTGAAAGAGCCGTTCGAGACGCTTGTGCCCGGCAAGGTGGGCATTTATCTCTGCGGGCCGACGGTTTATAAGCCGAGTCATATCGGCCACATGGTCGGGCCGATCATCTTCGACGCCATCAAACGCTACCTCACCTACGTCGGCTACGACGTCACCTGGGTCGTCAACATCACCGACGTCGATGACAAGCTCATCGTCGAGGCGGGGAAGCGGGGCCTGACGATGGCCGCGGTCGCCGAAGAGATGACGGCCGACTACAACCGCAACCTCGCCGCGATGGGGATCGACACGATCAATCATTTCCCCAAAGCGACGGCGCACATGAACGAGATCATCGACTTCACGAAGAAGTTGATCGAGCGCGGCTTCGCTTATGCTTCGGATGGCGATGTGTTTTTCGACGTCGGCAAGGATCGGGAATACGGCAAGCTCAGCGGCCGCTCGGTCGAAGCGATGCAAGGCGAAGGAGGAGGCGCGGCGGATCGAAAGAAGTCGAGCGCCGATTTTGCCTTATGGAAAGGTGCGAAGCCGGGCGAACCTTCGTGGGACAGTCCTTGGGGCAAAGGCCGGCCGGGCTGGCACATCGAGTGCTCGGCGATGGCCGGCAAGATCCTCGGGGAATCGTTCGACATCCACGGCGGCGGGCTCGACCTCGTGTTTCCGCATCACGAAAACGAAGTCGCACAGAGCGAATGCTGCCATGGCAAGCCGCTCGCGAAATACTGGCTTCACAACGGCCTGATGCAAGCCTCGGGCGAGGCGGATAAAGTCGGCGGCGGCGGACGCGATCGACTTACCGCGCCGACCGCGCAAGCCACGAGCGCGCCGGGCTCCGGAGTTCCGCTGACGGCCGAACAGGCCCAGCAAGAAGCCGGGAAGATCGGCAAGAGCAAGGGTGCGCAAGCCTTCTCCGAACTGCTTAAGAAATTCGCCGGCGAAACGATTCGGTTCTTCATCTTGTCGACCCACTATCGCCGACCGATCGAGTTCGGCGACGAGCGGATTCAAGAAGTCGAAAAGGGATTGGAGACGTTCTATCGGTTCTTCGATCGATATCAACGCATCACCGGCGACGACTTCTACACGCTCGCCGCACCGGCGAAGCGCACCGACGGCGAGTTTACGCCCGGCGTCGACGAGACGGAGAAAGCGATCCATGAGCATCGCCGCAAGTTCCTCGAATCGATGGACGACGACTTCAACACCGGCGGCGCGATCGGCGATTTGTACGAACTCGTGCGGCTGTTGAATCGCTACAGCGACGTCGAGAAGTTGGAGTCGACGGGCAAGACCGACGCCGCGAAGGTCGCCGTCTTGAAGCGCGGAGCCACGGTGATGCGCGAACTGGCGAACACCGTCGGTCTATTCCGCGAGAAGGTCGTGAAGCCGGGGAGCGAAGGGGCCAACGACGAACTCGTCGGCAAGCTCATGGCGCTCTTTATCGAAGTGCGCGCCGACGCGCGGAAGAACAAGAACTTCGCCACCGCAGACGGCATTCGCAAAGGCCTCACCGCGATCGGCGTCGTACTCGAAGATCGACCGGACGGAACCCTTTGGACGCTGCAGAAGTAAACGCGATGTTATCGTGTTGCCCCGGGGTATGCACCCCGGGCTATTGAACGGACTCTGAAACTGACCACCGACCACTGACTACCGACCACTGCTCATGCCTTCCGTGCTCGGTATCGATCCTGGTTTGAACATTACCGGTTATGCCGTGCTGGAAGCGGCGGCGGGTGGGCCGATCGTGCGGGAGGCCGGCGTCGTGCGCGGTAAGACGAAGGATTCGCTCACGGCTCGGCTGCATGAAATTCATACCGGCGTGGCCGAGGTCATCGAGGCGTTCAAGCCGTCGGTCGTCGCGATCGAGCAGTTGTACTCGCACTACGAACGGCCGCGCACCGCGATTTTGATGGGACACGCGCGAGGCGTGATTTGCCTTGCCGCGACGATGGTCGGAATTCCCGTCGTCCACTACAGCGCCACGCAAGTGAAGAAGTTGCTCACCGGCAATGGGCACGCATCGAAGGTGCAAGTGCAGCATGCCGTGAAGTTCGAACTCAAGCTCGCGACGCTGCCCGAGCCTTCGGACGTAAGCGATGCGCTGGCGATCGCCCTATGTCATTATTATTTGAACCGTGAATGGGCCGCCTTGGCCCGGCATGCTCCGCAAGTACGAAAGACTTCATGATCACGAAGATTACCGGCAAGATCGTCGCGTTGGCGCAAGATGAGCTGACCCTCGCCGTCGACTCGTATGAGCGTGAGATTCTCGTCTCCGAGTTCACGCGCCGCTCGTTGCAAAGTCGCCTCGGCGAGACGATCAGCCTGCATACGATCGAGTATCTCGACGGCAATCCGATGCAAGGCCGGCTCACGCCTCGCATGATTGGGTTTATCAACGTCGTCGAGCGCGAGTTCTTCGATCTGTTTTGCTCGGTCGACGGGGTCGGCGTGAAGAAGGCGCTCCGAGCGATGATCCGCCCGGTCAGCGAAGTCGCCGCGGCGATCGAAGATCAAGATGCGAAAGTCTTGTCGTCGCTGCCGGGCGTCGGGCCTGCGCTCGCCGAGCGCATCATTGCGAAACTCCGCCGCAAGGTTCCGAAGTTCGCGCTGCTCGTCGCGCGCGATGTGCCCGGCGAAATCGAAGGGAAGCGCGACGTCATCAGCGAGACGTTCGAAGTCCTCTGCGGCCTCGGACACTCCGAGAGCGAAGCCCGGCGCTTGGTCGACGGCGTCATCGGCACCAAAAAGAAGTTCACCGACGTGCAGGAACTGCTGCAGATTATTTACGACAAAAGCAAGTAAGAGGTCAGGGGTCGGAGGTCAGGGATCAGAGCAAACATTGCCTCCGTTCAATAGCCCCGCGTGGATACGCGGGGACCCTCAACGTAGCAGGCACGTTCCACGTGCCGTCCGCCACCTGCGTCGTTCTGCTAATTGCACAGTTCGGCGATGGAGTCGTGCCGCGATGCCCGAAGTCTTCCGTGGTTACGGCACGTGGAACGTGCCTACTACTTTGATGATCCTCGCTGGACGTTTGTGCACGTTCCGCGTAAAACTTACTTCGTTGTTTCATCACTCGTTCAGTCGTTTTCGCTATGGTTCGTGAACCGATCGTCAGTACGCCGTCGGAATTGCCCGAAGACGAAGATCGCGCGCTTCGACCGCAGCGGATTCGCGATATGGTCGGGCAAGGCGAAGTGACGGCTCGACTCGATATCGCTCTGGATGCCGCGCGGAAGCGCGAAGAGACGCTCGGCCACATGCTCTTCGACGGCCCTCCCGGCCTCGGCAAGACGACCCTCGCGATGGCGATTCCTCGCGAGATGGGGGTCAGCGTGCAGATCGCGAGCGGCGCGGCCTTGCAAGCGCCGAAGGATCTCATTCCCTATCTGACGAATGCCGAGGCGAATTCCGTGATCTTCATCGATGAGATTCATCGGCTGCCGAAGATCGTCGAGGAGTTTCTGTATCCGGCGATGGAAGACTTTCGGATCGATATCACGCTCGGCGACGGCGTGAATGCCCGCACGTTGAACATGCAACTGAAGCCGTTCACGTTGATCGGTGCCACGACCCGCGCCGGCATGATCTCGGCTCCGCTGCGCGACCGGTTCGTGATGCGCGAGCATCTGGAGTTTTACACGGTCGACGAACTCGCCGAGATCGTCCGCCGCAATGCCCGGAAGCTCGGCACCGAGATCGCCGATGAAGCGTGCCGCGAGATTGCGACCCGCAGCCGGAGCACTCCCCGGCTGGCGAACAATCGCCTCCGTTGGGTGCGCGACTATGCGACGAGCAAGTCCGACGGTCGCGTGACGTTGCCGCTGGCCGACGCTGCGCTGAAGATGCAAGGAATCGATGTACTTGGTCTCGATGGTCAAGATCGCAAATACTTAGAGACGATCATTCGCACCTTCAACGGCGGGCCGGTCGGCGTCGAGGCCGTAGCCCATACGATGAATCTGCCCCCGGATACGCTCGTCGACGAGGTCGAGCCGTTTCTATTACGGGCGGGCTTGGTAATCCGCACTCCGCGCGGCCGGCGCGTCACTTCGGCCTGTTACGACCATCTCGGCCTCGCGATGCCCGAGGATTTCGGGCAATCGCAGCTATTTTAAGCTGCGAATCGGCCGTGGATACGTTGTCGATAGGATTGTGAGCGTTCGCTACGGACTTGGTCAATTTTCGCTCATCATTGCCGGCATTCCTCGCAGTTTGTTGCCAACTTTGCCTGCGAGCGTATGATAATCGGCTGGCGAATCGGAGCACGCTGCTAGGCGGCGCGGGGCTTAACCGTGGAGGCGGATATGGTCGTTATGTCGGCAGGATGGGTTCTCGATGTCGAACGTGGGCCCGATTGGCTCATCGTCACGCTGCATTGCGACCACGACAACGAATGGGATTGTCCCCCGCTCGCGGAAACGATCTGGAGTTTGCTCCAGCAGCACTTCACCTATCGGGCCGTGCTCGATCTAAGCCAGATCCCGTTGTTGCATTCGGCGATCGTCGGGCAACTCGTCTATCTCCAGAAGCGCGTTTGCACGCATGACGGCGTACTGCGCATCTGCGGACTCAGCGAACGCAATCACGATGTACTCCGCAGTTGCCGCCTCGACGGCTTCTTGCCGCATTATCTAGATCGCAGCGATGCCGTGACGGGAAGTGCCGCACCGTCGAAGCCGCGGTAGGCGCAACAAAAACGGGGACATCACTGTCCCCGTTCATCTTCGGAAAATTCGTTTACGCGCGATCGAACTCTACTTCCAATGAACTTGGAGATGGTTCTCGATCGTCTCTACGCCGTCGACTTTGCGCAAGGCTTCCTGCGCCATTTGCTTTTGATAGTACGAGTCGACCGTGCCGCGCACGATCAGTTTGCCGGCTCGGGCTTCGAGCTTGAAATGGCGACGGCTTAGGTGAGGGCTCGTGGCGAGTGCCGACTGTGCGCGATCGACCAATTGGGAATCGACCATAGTGTCGAGACCTTCCGCAGAAAGGGGCGGGCCCGGGAGGTGCGACGCGGGGCGGCCGGGGACGGCGCCGAGGAGCGCGTCGCGCATCGGCCATAGGTATCTACACCACAATTACGCGCGCAGTCGACATTCTGTGGAACTACCCGTGAACGGCGCGGATGCGCCGGCGGAGCGAAGCGATCGTAGCGAATTTGCCGAATGCGCGCTCCGTCAAAGTAGCAGGCACGTTCCACGTGCCGTCCGCCACTTGGGCCGTTCGGCCGCATGCAAAGTTCGCCACTTGAATCGCTCGGCGATGGGCTCAGGCCGCGATGCCCGAAGTCTTCCGTGGTTACGGCACGTGGAACGTGCCTACTACTTTATTAGCCTGCGCTCGTTCCTTGCAGCCAGCTCGGCAGATGTCCGGCGGGAGGAAGTTGGATTACTCGGACGCTCGTAATGGCCGGCAGCGCGGCGACTTCCTTCAGCGCCGCTTCGTTCGGCGGGCTGTCGAGGTTGAGGATGCCGACCGCTTCCCCGCCCGGCGTTTCGCGACCGACCGTCATCTGGCCGATGTTCACGCCGTGGCGCCCGAACACCATGCCGACGGAGCCGATGATGCCCGGCAGATCTTTATGCTTGAAGATGAATAGCACGCCGTCGAGGTACGACTCGAGCCGGAAGTCGCCGAGTTGGACGAGTCGGGCCATTCCCTGGCCGAACACGGTGGCGGCGACTTTGGAAGTGCCGTCTTCGGTCGTCAGTTCCGCGATGATCACGGAGCTGAACGCTCCCATGTCGGTGCGGGTTTGTTCGAGGAGTTCGATGCCGCGCTCTTTGAGTAGCACGTCGGCATTGACGATGTTGGCTTGGTTGTCCATCGCATGCTCGAGCAAGCCGGCAGCGAAGGCCGACGTGATGAGCTTCGTTTCCTTCGCGGCGACGTCGCCCCGATAGGTGAGCTTGCAGGCTTTGGCCGGTTTATCGACCATTTGCGCGAGCAAGATGCCGAGCCGATAGCCGAGGTTCAGGTAATCGCGCACCGCGTCGAGCTTCGCCGGATCGATCGTCGACATATTCACCGCGCAGCGGATTGCGCCGGTCGTGAGATAGTCGATCAGCAAATGACAGCCTTCGACGGCAACTTGCGTTTGCGCCTCTTCGGTGCTTGCGCCGAGATGCGGCGTGCAGAGAACGCCCGGCATGCCGAACAGCGGATGTTGCTTGCACGGCTCGGTAACGAAGACGTCGAGCGCGACGCCGGCGATCTGCCCGCTCTTGAGCCCTTCGACGAGCGCATCTTCTTCATAGATGCCGCCGCGGGCACCATTAATAAGCCGCACCCCTTTCTTAAGCAGCGGAAGTTCCTTCTTGCCGATGATCCCCTTGGTTTCATTGCCGCCGGGGGTATGCACCGTGATGTAATCGCAATGGGGGAGCATGTCGGGGACGTTCGTATAGAGCTCGACGCCGAGCTCGGTGGCGCGCTCTTTCGTCATAAACGGATCGTAGCCGAGAATGCGCATCTCAAGGGCGCGGGCCCGCGCGGCGACCGTCAGCCCGATCCGCCCGAGGCCGATGATGCCGATCGTCTTGCCGGCGAGTTGCGTACCCATGTACTTGTTGCGGTCCCAGCGTCCTTCGATCAGGCTTTGGTAGGCGGGAGCGATGTTGCGCGAGAGGGCCAGCATCAGTGCGATCGCGTGCTCGGCCGTGCTGATCGTGTTGCCGGCCGGCGTGTTCATCACGACGATGCCGAGACGTTTCGCGGCGACGCTGTCGATGTTGTCCGTGCCGACTCCCGCTCGGACGATCGCTTTGAGCCGCGTATTGCCGGCGAGCGCTTCCGCTGTGATCTTCACGCCGCTCCGGATGATCGCGCCGTCGAACTCGTTGAGCGCTTTGCGGAGTTCCTCTCCCTTGAGCCCAGTGCCGTCGGCGGCGAAGCGAACTTCATATTCGATGCCGGGTGCGTTCTTGAGGATCTCAAGGCCTTCGTCGGCCAACTTGTCGAGGACGATAATGCGCGGCATAGCGTTTACGATTTTAGGAGTTAAAGGAAGACGCGACGAATGCCGGAAAGCGTTCGCAAGCGTGCGACCGACGAAGGGCTGTCGGCCATGTTAGGCGAAACCCGAAGGATAGAGACCCACCGGAAAAGGGTCAAGGACGGTGCGACTCGCCGGGCGGAAATAGGCCGTGATTTCGGTCTTTCCGTGGCGATGCGGCCTCGCCGTTCGCAGGGGACAATCGCTACTAACGGACCGGATTGACCGGAGTCGTTACCGTGCGAGTGCCGTCGGGCGTGAAGGTTTGCATGCTCGCGTTGACGCTCGTGCGGAGCGAAGCGACTCGGGCCGCGACCTCGGGCTGCGATGCATTACGGAACAACGAACGTTGATAGTTCGCCAGGGCTTGCGTCATGTTCCCTTCCGACTCTTGCAACCGGCCGAGCGCGGCCAGCGCACGTGGATCGTAGGCGTCGATCGCGAGCGCCTGCTGCAAGTAGTCTTTCGCCCCTTGCTTATCGCCGAATTCTTCGCGGAGGCGAGCTAGCTCTACCTTAGCGCCTGCGTTCGTCGGATTCTGCGCATACCAACCTTCGAGCAGCTTCTGCGCTTTATCAGGCTGATTTTTGTCGACGAGCAATACGGCCAGCGCGCGGTAAGCATCTTGGTTGTTCGGATCGTAGTCGAGCGCTTTATTGTAAAGCGCTTCGGCCTGATTGAATTCGGTAGGGCTACGATTGACTTTGCCGACCTGATGGTACGCCGCCGCGAGATTGTAATACGCGTCGGAGTTCGTCGGGCTCTGTTGAATCGCCTGCTGAAACATAACGGCCGATTGTTGATACTGGCCGTTCTGAAAGAGTTGCACACCCTTAGCGTTCTTCCCTTGCGCCGTGTACTGGCAGCCGCTCAGGGCGCCTGCGCAAAGCAATGCCCAGCAAAGGCCCGAAAGAGGATGTGCTGCGCCTTTCGACGCAACCGCGCGTGGCGGCCTTGCGCATGTGCGGCAAGCGGCGGATGGTGTGCCCGGGCGAGTCATGGCAAGCCGGCCTTGGAAGAAGAAAGGCGATATGAAATGAGAGAATGCGGTTTGGGGCGGGAGATTAGCGAGAACTCCCGACGCCGACAAGAGCATTCCGACTGCCGGCAGAGCGTGCGTCGGCCGATCGAAAAGAGGGGCGCGCATCAGCACGGTACGGCATGATGCGAGCGGGGCTTTCTGCGCAAAAAACCGAGCGGCGTCGGAAGAAAATCCGTCGCCGCTCGGTTCGTATTGTCGTTTGGATATCGATCGCCGGAAAGCTTCGGCGCGATTATTCGGCGTCGTCGTCGCTCGGGATGCCGGCGACGTCGGGAGCGGCTTCCGGATTCAAAACCGGCAGCGCCGAGAGAGGCTTCACGTAGCCGAGGCCGCGAATCACTTCCAAGATTTCGCTGCAGGTCGGGAACATCCGGCCGTTCTTCCGTTTGTATTGGTCAAGGGCGTTCATGAACGCCACTTCGTCGTCGGAGTAATCTCGTTCGCAGGTGGTCGGGTCGATCTGACGGCGGCGGCTCACTTTTTCGCGGCGCTCGCCGGTGCGGCGCTCTACGGCGACCGGAGCAGATTGCTTACGGCGGTCGGCGCTCTTGCGGCGGCCGTCTTCTTGGTGCTGGTCAAGTAGGGCAATCGATTCGACGTTTTTCTTAGCCACGGTTTTTTACCCTTTTGCGATGAATCTTTGGGGAGAAAGATCCGGTTGCGAGTGCCACCTAATGGAGAAGTAGGGGGCTGTGGTAAAATATACACGCCAGTTAAGAGTTGGCGGTCCGAGCGCGAATTATCCCTAGATAAACTTTGCGGGCAACGGATCGTGCAGGTCGTAACGCTTACGCAGGTAATTCCGTTTCCACAGCGCAACCAGCCGCGCAACTCGCTTGCGGTTTCGCCGACGCAGGAATCAAAAAGAAGTCGACGTCCGGCAACGAACGCTCACTCCTGAGCTTCATGCACGATATCGGCGACCTCGCGCGGCGAACAATCTTCGAGCCGCTTGCCGCGGCGCGTGAGTTCTTCATTGATCTTCACGGCCGTCTCTTGCATGCGACCGTGCGTTTCTTCCGAGCCGCCGTAAAGCGTGAAGTTGTCGCCACGGGTCAACCGGGTATGACCATCTTCGTTGTCGAGCCCGACGCCGAGAATTTTCGCCTTAGCAGCGGCGGCGTCTTTCTTTGCTTTCGGTTTCAAAAGAGACCTCGAAATCGTGACGGGCTACCGCGCTGAATCCTCGGCGGTCGATGAACCTTCCCTGATGAATTATTTCGGCAGCGAACGAACGGTCAACATGGGCAAAACTGCGAAAATTCGGACGCAGTCGTTCCCCGTCCCACAATACTTTGAGTCTGAGGCGAAGTCTAAGCGTTCGCGGCTTTCAATACGTCGCGGGCCGTTTGCCGGGCAATTTTAAAGGCCGACGTCAGAATCTGGGCTCGGGCCTCCATTTGATCGGTCGAAAAGCTCCGGGCAGCCGTGTTTTCCGACAAACCGGCGATCGCGATCGTCAGCGGCATGAGATCCAAAAACTCCTTATAGCGACGCTTCAAAGCGTCTTCTTCGGGGGAAGACATGAGATAGCTCCACAACCCCGGGCAGCGACAGCCGGCGGGGCGGCGTTAGAAGTGAACGGAACGGCTGGAAATCGACCACCGTCTATTAGGCGCAGAGTTTATCCGCGACGCAAGTGCCGTTTGAGGGCTTCGGTCGCCGCCGTGCGCGGATCGATCCTGCCTGGGCTGTCAGCTGCCTGTTCTTCCGTCTTGCCCGTCGTCGTAGTGTCGCCGAGCGACATGAAATCAGCCGCCGAGACGATCGTTCGTGCGCCCGGGGATTCTTCCTGAGTGTCGCCGAGCGAGAGGTCGACATCATCCGGGAGGAGCCACTGCGAGACATCGTCGTGATGAACGTCGGTCCTGGTCGCTTGGGCCGTGCGCGAGGCCGCCTCTTCTATGCTATCGACTTTCGGTTTTTTCTTCCCCCCTAAGCTATGCGTAAGCTGCACCTCGAATTCCAAAGGCCCGATCTTCAATCGATCGCCGGTCTGCAATTCGACGGCACGATCGGTGGGAATGCGAATGCCGTTGACCCAGGTGCCGGTCCGGCTATTGAGATCGCGAACCGTCGCTCGGGAATCGGCTTGGGAAATTTCACAATGCCTGCGACTGATGTGCGCGCTCTTCGGCCGCAAGTTGCATTCATCGGCGCGGCCGATAAGAAAAAGCGGCGCGGCAACCGAAAGCTTTTGGCCGGCGCTGCCGCCGACTAAGATTTGTAGTTTGACATCCATAGTTCAAGCCGCATGAAGGGAGCCGAACGATCAAGTTCATCGTAGTCGGCGATCGGGTATGGGTCAAAATACCATAATTCGATGAGGCTCCCATGAGCATCACCTTCGTTTTGTCCAAGCATCGGAGCCGTATTTGTCGGCGGTATGCCGCTCGACGGCCGTAAGCTGCTCGGGCGAATAAGGATCGCAAGCACGCAACGGATAGAGAGTTCGGTTCCAAACGTCGATCCATGCCTCACGCAGCGCAGCACTTGAAAGGGGGGCGTGCGCCAGCTCTGCAATGCCGGGGAGTTCCGGCGCGGCCGATGATCGAGCAAGCAGAATGCTGCCATGCTGCAGCACCGCCCCGCGCCGTCGACGCTGCGCGCTACCGCAGATCTTGGACCCCTCGAGCAGCACGTCTCCCACGGCGCGGCGCTCGAAACAGAGAAACGGCTCCCCGCCGAGTTGCACAAGTGCCTGTTTGTTCAAGACGGCGGAGATTCCGAACCCGGCGAGCGTCGTCAGCAGCGAGCCATGGATCCGGCGATAAAGCGTCTCGGCGTCGGCAGCCAACGGGTGCTTCGTCGGCAGGCTGATCGAGTAAGTGAGCTCCCGATCATGCAAGATCGCCCCGCCGCCGCTCGAGCGCCGCACCAATTGCGTATCCCGACTCGCGACGTGCCCCGTTCGGTCGGCGGCGTTTTGAAAGTAGCCGAGCGAGAGCGTAGCGGGGGACCATTCGTAGAAGCGAAGCGTCGCGATGTCTTGCTCCGCCGCGCGCTCCATAAGCATCTCGTCGATGCCCATGTTCCATGCCCCGGCGGCCGGCGGATCGACGATCAGCTCCAGCGGGTTTAACGTCGGATCGCGGGTCGTAGTCACAGCGGCCAAGAAGTGGTCGGTTGTCGAGCGGCTTTCACTTCATCCGGCCGGCTGATCGGGGTCGTGTGCGGAGCGGAGTGCAGAAGTTCGGCCGGCTCTTCCGTGATGCGCCGCAGCGCATCGGCGAAAGCGTCGAGCGTTTCCTTGCTTTCGGTTTCCGTCGGCTCGATCATCATCGATTCCTTCACCGTGATCGGGAAGTACACCGTCGGTGCGTGGAAACCGTAGTCGAGCAGACGCTTGGCGATATCCA
The DNA here is from genome assembly GCA_021413845.1 of Planctomycetia bacterium. NCBI lineage: Bacteria > Pseudomonadati > Planctomycetota > Planctomycetia > Planctomycetia bacterium. The sequence goes on from JAIOPP010000012.1 coordinate 43,478, forward strand.
TTGCCGACACCCCCTTCTCTGCCTTCATCTTCGCCGCCGTGGCGACGAACTCGTGCATGCAACGATCTCCCTGCCCGACCGGAAAGAGATCCTTAACGCGACTCAACAAGTAGTTCGCATTGAGCACGGCGTTCTCGCTCACTTCGCGCAACCCCTTCGGTCCGTACGAGCGGATGTAGCAATACGCTCGGACGAGTACGCCCGTGTTCCCGAAGAAGCTTCGGACGCGGCCGATCGATTTCGGCCGATCGTAGTCGAGCCGATAGCGCACGCCGTCGAACGCGACGATCGGTGCGGGAAGGAACGGCGCGAGCATCGCCCGAACCGCGATTGGTCCGGCCCCCGGCCCGCCGCCGCCGTGCGGCCCGCTGAAAGTCTTGTGCGGATTGTAGTGCATCATGTCGGCGCCGAAGTCGCCGGGGCGCGCGATCCCGAGAATCGCGTTCATGTTCGCGCCGTCGAGATAGAGCAGCCCGCCGACGGCATGCACCATGTCGGCGATCCGCCGAATGTTCTTCTCGAACATCCCGAGCGTGTTCGGGTTCGTAATCATAAACACGGCCGTTTCGTCGTCGAGCTTCGCGCGCAAGTCTTCGAGGTCGACATAGCCGTCGGACGTGCTTTTCACCGTGACGGCATCGAAGCCCGCGACCGCGGCGCTGGCGGGGTTGGTACCGTGTGCGCTATCGGGCGCGAGCACCTTGCGACGCGGGCGACTCCCTTCACGAGCACTCTGCTCGCGGAAGTAGGCCGCGGCACACATCAGCGCCGTGAGTTCACCATGCGCTCCGGCCGCCGGCTGTAACGAGACGGCGTCGAGGCCTGCGATCTCGGCGAGCATGTGCTGCAACTCGAAGAGCAACTGCAACATCCCTTGCAACGACGATTCCGATTGATACGGATGCAGTTCGAGCATGCCCGGCAACGACGCTAGTCGCTCGTTGCGTTTCGGGTTGTACTTCATCGTACAACTGCCGAGCGGATAGAAGTGCGTGTCGACCGACATATTCAATTGCGAAAGGCAAGTGAAATGACGCACGACATCCGGCTCGGCGACTTCCGGCAATGCCGGAGAGGATGTCGCACGCGCCGGACCAGGCAAGATCTCGTCGAGCGAAACGTAAGGAACGTCGCTCGGCGGCAGCAACGCTCCGCGACGTCCCGGCTGCGAGAGTTCGAACAACGGCATTACGGCGCGGGCATTACGCATGGTCGGCAGTCGTCCCGATCGGAGCGGAGGAACGGTTTACGTCGGTCTTCGACGGGAGGGAGTTGAGCAAGGCGACAAGCCCGTCGATCTCTTCCTTCGTCCGTTTCTCGGTGACGCAAACCAAAAAGCAATCGGCAAGTTCCGGATACCAACGACCGAGCGCGATCCCCGCGAAATAACCTCGCGCTTCGGCCTGAGCTAAGAGAGCTTCGACGTCGTCGGCGACATCGCGGACGACGAACTCCTTGAACGTCGGCGAAGCGAACGGAACGGAGAACCGCGAACCGACGCCGAACGCGCTGCGTGCGTAATGCGCTTTCCGCGCGCAAAGCTCGGCCGTTTCATGCAGCCCTTGCGGACCGAGCAGAGCGAGATAGATCGTCGCACGGAGCGCGAAGAGCCCTTGGTTGGTGCAGATGTTGCTCGTCGCTTTCTCGCGGCGAATGTGTTGCTCGCGCGTTTGCAACGTAAGCACCCAGCAGCGTTTCCCATGGCGATCGACGGTTTGCCCCGCGATTCGGCCCGGCATTCGACGAACGAATTCGTTCTTACAAGCGATGATGCCGAGATAGGGGCCGCCGTAATGGAGCGGATTTCCGAGCGATTGTCCTTCGGCCGTGACGATGTCGGCACCGTAGTCGCCCGGCCGCTTCAACATGCCGAGGCTGATCGGATCGACCGAGACGGCGAACATCGCGCCGGCCGCATGCGCTACGCGTCCGATCGCTTCGACATCTTCCAGGCAGCCGAAGAAGTTCGGCTGCTGCACGAACACGCAGGCGGTCTCGTCGTTGCATGCCGCGGCGACTTCGTCCGCCGATACCGTTCCGCCGGCGGCTCCGACGGTGACGAGTTGTACGTTGAGGCATGCCAAGTACGTTTGCAATGTTTGACGATATTCCGGATGCACGCTTCCGGCGATGACGACGCGCCCTCGCCGGCCGGTCGCTTCGAGGCACATGAGCGCCGCTTCCGTCGCGGCGGTGCCGCCGTCGTAGAGGCTCGCGTTGGCGACATCCATGCCCGTGAGCCGTGTGACGAACGATTGATACTCGAAGGTGACGGTCAGATTTCCCTGGCTCACCTCGGGCTGGTACGGCGTATACGAAGTGAAGAATTCACCGCGTCCGGCGATCGCATCGACCGCGGCCGGGATGAAGTGGTCGTAGCTGCCGCCGCCGAGAAAACAGGGCTTCGCCGAACAAGGAGTGTTCAGCGCCGCGAGCTTCGAGATGTGGGCCGTCAACTCGATCTCGCTCAAGGCCGGCGGAATATCGAGCTCGCGCCCGAGTTGCAGTTCGCGCGGCACCAGTTGATCGAAGAGTTCTTCGAGCGACCCGGCGCCGATCGCAGCCAGCATCGCTCGCCGGTCTTCATCAGTATTGAACAAATAACTCATGCAAGCTCGCTCGAATTTCCCGACCCCCGACGCCCGACCCCCGCCCCCTTCTTCTAGTGCCCTTCTTCGGCACATTGCTTCCGGTACTCGTCGTAACTCATCAAGCCGGCGAAGTGCTGCGACTCGACGTAGGTGATCTTCAACAGCCATCCTTCGCCGTACGGATCGCTCTTTAGCAAGTCGAGATGATCGGAGAGTTCCGCATGCACGGCGGTCACCTCGCCGTCGACAGGGCTATAGAGATCGCTCACCGCTTTGACGGATTCGATCTCGCCGAACGGGCTGCCGAGCTTCAGCTTCGTTCCCACTTTCGGCAACTCGACGTAAACCAAATCGGTGAGGGCTTCGAGCGCGAACGCCGAGATTCCCACGGTCGCCGTTTGCGTCGTGCCGTCGAGATGGACCCACTCGTGAGTCTTGCTGAATTTGAGATCTTCGGGTCGCATAAAGGTCCGTCGTGTTTGCGAGAGGAGATGGAAGAGTTCACATCGAAACGTGCAAGAGATTAACGCATAGAAGATTATTGTCCGCGCCGATAAAACGGCAGCGGCACGACGCGGCAAGGCTCTCCTTTGCCCCGAATGTCGACGGTGAGTTCCGTGCCGATATGCGCCTGTTCGTGTGCGATGTAAGCCATCGCGATCGGCTGATTGAACGTCGGCGAGAAAGTGCCGCTCGTCACTCGGCCGACGACATCCGCACCGCTGAGCACATGGAACCCTTCGCGCGGCACTCGCTTTCCATCGAATGAGAGCCCGACGCGCCGCGGCAGCGACGTATCGCCGGCGAGAGGCAGCAGGGCTTTATGTCCGGGAAAGTCGCGATGTTGCGCTTCGACGATCAACTCCCAGCCGTCTTCGCCGGTGTAGCCCGTGCGGCTGACGATCGCCGCCGCTCCAGGTCCGTCGTTGCCGCTCCGAATGCGCGCCTCGACGCATTGATAGTAGCGCATCATTTCCAGCGGAGTCGCCATCCGATGCAGCGTGATCAGCGGTTGCACCAGCTTTAAGGCACGCGGACCTTGCACGGCGATCATCGCCCACTCGTGGGTCGCATCCGTCATCCGAATGCGGTCGTTGCCGTGCAGGCGGGGCTCGATCCAGTCGACGATCTTCCGCCGATTGCTCGCATTGACGACGAGCAAGTGATAGGTCCTGCCGCTTTCGTTTTGCAAGCGATAGACAAGTATGTCGTCGAGAATGCCGCCGGAGTCGTTCGTGACGAGCGAGTAGCGAACTTGGCCCGTCTTCATATCGCCGACGCGGCGCGTGAGCAACGAATCGAGAAACTCCGTGGTGTCGGTTCCGTCGTCGGCCGCACCCTCGAAGCGGAGTCGGCCCATGTGCGAGACGTCGAACAGGCCGGCGGCTTGACGAACGGCCGTATGCTCGGCGGCGATCGAGGCGTATTGCACCGGCATCGACCAACCGGCGAAGTCGACCATCCGGCCGCCATGCGCGGCATGCCAAGCGTGAAGCGGCGTCCCTGCTAACGATTCGGTCATCGAAGCCTTCCGTATGCGACAGTCGGCGGCAAAGTGCTATGGGGGCGTGCCGCCTGCCGGCCGTGTGGCTATTCTATCGCTCGTCGTCCAGGATTCCAGTCGTTCCCCGATTGCGTGGAATAGGCGCACTCGAATCTCGCAATTTTCCGATCGACTACCGCTTGCGACGTTTGCTTTCCTTGCTTGCGGGGCGAATCGAGTTCTTTCGCTCGGCTCCCTTCTCGAAGCGGTTTTTTTCCAGTCCGTGTTTGCCGACGACCCCTTCGCCGTGCTTCGCGACTTTCGCGCGCCCGAGTCGATCGACGATGCGAAAATCGAGTTCGCGGCGATCGACGTCGATATGCGCGATCGTCACGCGGATGCGATCGCCGAGCCGAAACGCGTTGCCCGCGCGCCGGCCGGTGAGGCTGTGCGTCGGACGATCGTAATGATAGATGTCGTCGGCGAGCGTGCTCGCATGGATCATCCCCTCGGCCGGAATCTCACGACCTTGCGCGAAGAGCCCGAATTCTTCGACGCCGGTCACGACCGCTTCCATCTCTTCGCCGATCTTGTCGCTCAGGTAAGTGAGCAGTTTCACTTTCGTCAGCTCGCGCTCGGCCGACTCTGCGCGTCGTTCGCGGTCGCTGCAATGTTCGCCGAGCGAAGCGAGTTCGTCGAAGTCGTTGCGCGGTTTATGGCCGTTGACGAGGCAATCGAACAAGCGGTGAATCGTCAGGTCGGGATACCGGCGGATCGGCGACGTAAAGTGGCAGTAGCAATCGCTTGCAAGCGCGTAGTGTCCTTCTTCGTTCGGTGCGTAGACGGCCCGTTGCAAGCTGCGGAGCAAGGCGTAATTGACCGCTTGTTCCGTCGGTTGACCGTGGGCGTCGGCCAGGAGTTGTTGCAGCGCGAAGCGACTTTCGAGCCCTTCGGCGGTCAGGCCTAGCGAGTTGACGAAACCTTCGAGTAGCTTGAGCTTGCGAGGATCCGGGGCTTCATGGATGCGACGCAGGAAGTGCCAGCCGGCCTCTTCGATCGTTTCGGCCACGGCCATGTTGGCGGCGAGCATAAACTCTTCGATGAGCTGATGGCTCTCGGTGTTGACCACGCGATGCGCACCCACGACCTTGCCGTTTTTATCGAGATCGATCTTCACTTCCGACATCGAAAGCTCGAGCGCCCCCTTCGCCATCCGGCGCTGACGCAACAACATGCCGAGCTCATGCATCCGCGCGAGAAGTTCATGCACTTCGGGCGTCAGCTTGCTGTTCCAGGCCGTGCGGTCGGCCAAATAGTCGTCGACCTCTTCGTAGCTGAAGCGGCGACAACTCTTGATCGCGGCGTTGCGAAGCTCGACGTTGCAACGAATACCCTCCGGCGTGATCTCCATAAAGGCCGTCTTCACGTACCGTACCCGATCGGGCTGCAAACTGGCGAGGCCGTTCGAGATGACTTCGGGGATCATCGGAATCACGCGGTCGGGCAGGTAGACGCTCGTGCCGCGCTCGCGCGCTTCACGATCGAGCGGCGACTTCGGCCGCACGAAGTGCGCGACATCGGCAATATGGACTCCGAGCAGCCAGTGGCCGTTTTCCAGTTTTTCGAGCGAGATCGCGTCGTCGAAGTCGCGAGCATCGACCGGATCGATCGTAATGACGGTCTTCCCGGTAAGATCCATTCGGTCGCCGAGATTCGTTTCGTCGAACGCATCGGCTTGTCGACGCGCGTCTTCGACGACATCGTCGGGAAACGCTTCGGGCAGGTCGAATTCACGAATGACCGAGAGCGTGTCGATGCCGGGCTCGCCACGCGCGCCGAGCACTTCGACGATCACCCCGTCGCCCGACTGCCAGTAGGTCGGAACGCGGACCATCTCGAACACGACCTTGTCATCGGGCCGAGCGTTCTTCGCGCCGGGATCGCCGACCGAGATCGGTTGCTTGAAGATCGTGCCGTCGACTTGCACGAACGCCCCGCCGCCGGTCTCCAGGTAGGTGCCGACGAACTGATGCGTCTTCCGCTCCATGATCTCGATGATCCGCCCCTGGGCGTTTCGATTGCGATGCTTCTCGCTCGAGACTTTGACGCGCACGGTGTCGCCGGTCGCGGCGTCGCTCGCATCGTCGGCGAGGACGAAAATGTCGCCGGCGCGATCGTTGCCTTGCGTATTCAAAGGGCGGACGAAACCGAAGCCGGCTTGATGGCGACGAAACGTGCCGACGAGTCCGGATTTCGATTTACCGGGGAGCTTCGTCCGATGGAGCGGGCGCTCTCGCGATTGCACCTCTTCGGTAGCCTCGTCGCTTTCGACTTCGGGCGTCATGTCGAGCTCGTCGTCGATGTCGTCCGCGAGTAGCTCGTCATCCCCGCTAGCCGCAACGGGTTTCGCTTGCGGTTTCGCGAAAGGAGCATTAGCCGTATTGTCGCCGACGGTTTTCGCTGCGATTTCCGCACTTAATTTGTTTTGCTTTTTCGTCGTCTTCAGCGGCGGAGCATGGATCGGGCCGACGAGATGCTGCGCCCCGAAGACGGCTAGCCCTCGTTTGACGAGCTTCTTGATCACGCGACGGACTTCGTGCCGCTCGTCTTCGGAGACCTTGAGTTGCTTGGCGATGACGCGCGGCTTGACGGGCCGATAGTTCGGCGCATTCAAATGCGCCAACACACGCTCCGACAAGGTGAGCGTTTCCGTCGGCGGTTTCGCCGTCGTATCCGGAGCACCTGCGCTCACGGCATCTTCACGGCCTTCCGTTTCATTCATTTCTGATTCAGACATTCGAACTGTATTCCTAACGATATTTCTTGCGGAGCTGAGTTTAGTGCAGCGGCAACATGCCGCGCGAAGCTTCGCTGAATTCTTTGTTTTCTAAGGTTTGTATATTGCGAGTTGTTTTTCGTCGCACGTTATGGCGAGCGGAAATCGAACACGGTGGGGTCGACCTCGAAGTAGGCTGCGAGTTTGCCGATCTGGCCCCGATTCAAGCGGCGTTTGCCGTGCAGCACGTTGGACAGTACGGAACTGGGAATCCCGGTCTCGCGGGCAACGACGCTTTGAGTGACTTTCTTAAGTCGCAGCAGAAACGTAATCATCTCGCCGTCGGAAACCGGCTCGACCGTGACCTCGCGATCTTCGTATTTCTCGATGATGTCGCCGAGGACCTCGAGATAGTCGCGCTCGTCACGCGACAGTTTCTCTTTCGCTTCGAGCGACTCGGCCACCTGATGAGCGCGACGGAGTTGCGCGTCGCCGGTCAGCGGTCGTAGCGGAAAGGTGCCGACGAGCTCCAGGTAGCGATCTCCGTTCGCATTCTTCTTCGCAGATTTGATCATCACCGGCATGATTTCAGGCCTGTTGCGCTATGGTTCATGAATAGTTTCGGGAGGCAAACACGAATGAGCATGGCTCTCGGTGGAAGGGGCGGCACTGCCGACGAATGAGGGGCCGCGAGGCATAGCTGAGCCCTGCGGAACTTCCCAACAGAAGCGAGGCACTCCTGAATAAGAGCTTGAGCCTCGAAGCGTTCGCGGGCCGCAATGCGTGCAGGCCCAGCCAATAAATCGGTTTCACTACAAGTATCTTAGCAGAATGCTAAGGATTGTCAAAAGGGGGCGGAAATCGCCCTTAAGTAGCAGGCACGTTCCACGTGCCGTTCGCCACATGCGTCGTTCCCAATCGTGTCGTTCGGCGATGGTGGCGTGTCGGAATGTCCGAAGTCGTCCGTGGCTACGGCACGTAGAACGTGCCTGCTACTTTCTACTCCCCCGGTCCGGCTCCCTTAAAGAACTTCCGTCCGAGGTTCGCGTGGTACGTCGTCCACGAGCTATCCACGTTCGGGTCGTCGCGGATCAACAAATTGAAGCTGTGCATCTTCGCATCGAGATTGTCGAGCAAGTGCAGCGCCACGGCTTCGAGGGTCATCGGAAGTTTCGGGCTGCCGTATTCGTATTCGCCGTGATGGCTGACGATCATGTGCTTCAATCGCAGGATGAGCTCCACCGGGAACGGTTCGCCCGAAAGTTTCTCCGCTTCACGGGCTTTGTAATCCAGCGCGGCGACGGCCATGACCAAGTGCCCGATGAGTTGCCCTTCGTCGGTGTAGGCGAAGCCACGGTCGTAACTCAGTTCGTCGATCTTTCCCATGTCGTGTACGAATGCGCCCATCAAGAGAAGGTCGCCGTCGACTTGCGGATAGAGCGGGCGCACGGCCGAGACGAGATCCATCATCTGCACGACATGGTGCAGTAAGCCGCCGACGTAGGCATGATGGTTCTTCACGCCGGCCGGAGCGCGTGAGAACTTCTTCATGAACGCGGTGTCGAGCAGGAAGCAATCGGCGAGGTTGCGCAGGTGCGGATTCTTCATGCCGCGTAGGTGGGCGGACAAACGGCCGGCGAGCTTGTCGATATCGGCCGGCGTGAGGGGCATGAAGTCCCCTTCGTCGATCTCTTCCGGTCGGGCTCGATGGATGCTGGAAATAATGAGCTGCATCGCGCCTTGAAAGAGTTGCGTCGAGCCTTCGATGCGGACGAAATCGCCGTCTTCGAAGCCGCGGTATTCGACATCGCTCGCGTTCCACATGCGGCCGGAGATCGTGCCGCTGCGGTCGGAAAGCTCGACCTGGAGGTAGAGGTTGCCGTTGCGATTGGCCCGAAGTTGCTTCATGGAAGCCAAGAAGACTTGGCTGATGTGATCTTGCTGACCGAACTGATTGATGAACTTGCGAGCCATCCGACACGACTTTCCGAAGCGAAGCGAGCCGCTCTATGGAGAGCGCTCGGGAACGGGACAAACCGTGATTCTAGAAACGGACGTCCGGAGCGACAAGGAGCGGAACGGGTTGCGCGAGAGCGACCCGCGAAGTTCTCATTACGAAAGCCTGCGGAATCGGGCCGGGGGCCAAAAGATCCACTGAGCAACACCAAGAATGTCGTCGCGAAGAATCGGCCCGAGTGAAGCCGAATCGACCGCAGCCCTCGCATCGTCCGCTAGTACGCAGTATTCATTTTCGAGAAGCGATTCGTTGAAACCTCCAGGCAGCGACGCACGTTCTTCGTCGGCGTCGAAGGAGGCGTCCGTCTGCTTCTTCTTGCGATAAGTGGAGGCGATCGCGGTGGGCACGGCGATTGGTTTTCGATCGACTAATAGATTTTCTTCATCGAACTCGATCTTCTCTCCGGGTAATCCGACGACGCGCCCAGCAAAGGTCTCTTCGGGAAACTGAGGAGATCGAAATGCGACGATGTCCCATCGAGCGATTCGCTGTCTAGGAGCAACGAGTAGACGGTCACCCAATCGCTCTAGGCGACCTTGTCGGCTTTGCTCGACGAAGTTATCGCACGTCAAACAACGCCCCATCGCAGGTGGGAGTGTTTCCCCCGACTTTGCTGGACGCTCCTTGATGTCCATTTCGGAAAGCACCAGCCCGAGGCAGGTGGGGCAACGGCTTTCGCGTCTGTTGCTGCGGATCAGCGGCGCCATACCGTTGTTCGCGATTCCATTCGTTGTGTCGACGACCAATTTGAATAGGAATCGTATGCCATCCATGAGCTTCTCAAACACCAGAGTGCTTACGAACATGATCGCTGTTTGGGCAGGCGTTCCATGGAAGCCTTTGTGGAGAATCAGAAACATCAAAGCGAGGGACACGACTAGAAGCAGTTACAAAACTTCGTGTTGCTAGCTAAACGCTCTTCGATCGGGCTTCGTATCAGTGGAAAAGGAGTCCGCTGATGCCGAATCGATCCCGCTGTGATGCGGGGTCCAGGATGGAACCCGAGAGTTGTCCGACG
>JAIOPP010000013.1 GCA_021413845.1 Planctomycetia bacterium
CGGCCGGTCACGTCGCGGCTGATTAAAGCTCTCGACGTTCGATCGAGTATCGAACAAGCAGGGCGAAACGTGTGGCACGCTGAGAAATTGCGGAACCGGCCGGCTGACACCGGCCGCTCGCCTCAGAAGCAAGAGCGAACGTGCCTGCTACTTTACGAAACGGCCATCAGTTCCGGAATCGCGGCGCCGAACGGCAAGAGCGGCATCGGGCGGCCGTTGTGATCCGGGAACGTGTTCTCAGGGTCGATCCCGAGATGCGCGAACACCGAGGCCCAAAGATCGTTCGGGCTCATCGGGCGCTCGGTCGGATATTCACCCTTGGCGTTCGTCGCGCCGACGATCTGGCCGGTTCGCATTCCGCCGCCCGAAACGATCATCGACATCGAGTTCGGCCAGTGGTCGCGGCCCGGCTGCATCACGCCGGTCTGCGTGCCGATTTGGTAGTTCACTTTCGGCGTCCGGCCGAACTCGCCGGTGACGACGAGCAGCACGCGCTTATCGAGCCCGCGCGAGTAGAGATCTTCGATCAACGCCGTGACGGCCTGATCGTACATCGGGAAGCGCACCTTCGCGTCGGCGAACAAGTGGCAATTCACCGCATGCGAATCCCAGTTGTAGCTCACGTAGTTCGGATTGCCGCCGGGAATGCACGGGTTTTCCATCGTCATGGTGACGAACGTCACGCCGGATTCCACCAAGCGGCGGGCCATCAGTGCGCGTTGTCCGTACGCATGGCGGCCGTAACGATCGCGCACGGCGGCGGGTTCGCTCGCGAGGTCGAAAGCCTTGCGGGCCCGATCGCTCGTAACGAGCTCCAAGGCTCGGCGATTGAACACGTCGAGCGTGTCCATCGCGTCGGATTCGTCGATCCGGCGGCGCCAGTTGTCGAACTTATTCAAGAGCGCGATCCGGTCGTTCATCCGACCTTCGAGCGACGGCGTCGGGGCGATGTTGTCGATCTTGAACGTCGGCGAGCTCGGGTCGCCGGCGACGGTGAACGGATGCGTCGAGCTGCTGAGGTAAGCGCTGCCGAACGCAAACGTGTCGATCTGTTGGCGTCCGCCGTCGACTGCGCAGACGTAGTTCGGAATCCCGCGCTGCCGCTTCTCGAAGATCTTCGAGATGAGCGACGGAACGGCCGGGAAGTCGTTGATCGTGCCGGCCGGTTCCTTCGGGTCGCGGGCCATCATGAATCGCTTGTGGCCGCCGCCGTGGTCGGCGAACTTGTGCGCGATCGAACGAATGACGGTGAACTTATCCGCGCACTTCGCATGCAGCGGCAACAACTCGCCGACGTCGAGGCCCGGCACCTTCGAGGCGATCGGGTTGAAGTCGCCGCGATACTCGAGCGGCGCATTGGGCTTCAAGTCGTACATCTCCATGTGGGGCGGACCGCCCGGCAGCCAAATGAAGATGACGGCGTTCTCGTCTTTCCGATTCGTCCCTTTGCCGTTGGGAGCTTGCCCGTTCGGAGCCTGCGGAGCCGAGGCCGTCGCCGCTTGCGATTGCATCCGCAGCACTTCGCCGAGGCCGAGGCTGCCGAGAGCCACCGAGCCGAACTTCATCGCATCGCGGCGCGTGACCGGACCGGAGCAATGGGCAACGCCTTGGTCGTGCGTGTTTCGACTCATCAATCCATACTCCTCAAAGGCAAGCGAATTCAAAGCAGCAACGAGGGAACCAGCGAGCGGGCGGGGCAACGAGCAAGCGTCGATAACGTGTGTTCGGGCAGGTGCGCAGCAGGGCGCCGTAGGCGAGTGGAGCGAGCAACTATTCTAATCGACCGCGGGACCCTTGGGCTAGCGGATTTTCGCGGTGGATTGGCCTAAGGCGCGGTCGCGAACGCCGGTCGGGGGATCTATAATCGGCACCCTCGCTAAGCTTTCGGTCTCGTTTCCCGGAGAGACCGCACAGTCGCCGGCGAACCGAACTTCCTATGGCCCGACGGTTTACCCATTCGCTAAGCTAGCGTCGCTGCGTTTAGACAACTCGTTAAGGCATTGCCGTGACTCTTAAGTCCGTCGAATCTACGCCGCTCGATGAATCGGCGTTGGAAAAGCTCAGCCCGGCCGAAGCGGCGTTCGAGAAGATTCGCAAAAAGCTCGGCTTCGTCCTCGCGCCGCTGGTCTTCTGCGCGGTTTTCTTCGGCAACTTCCCGAGCCTCAACACGAAGGCCCATCACCTGGCCGCCATCATGGCGACCACGGCCGTGTTGTGGGTTTGCGAATCGTTGCCGATGACCGTGACCGCGCTGTTGGCCGCGGTCGGCTGCATTGCGCTGCGCGTCGGCACGCCGACGGAAGTCTTCTCGCCGTTCGCAACCTCCATCACGTTTCTCTTCATCGGTTCGTTCATGCTCGCGCGGGCCGTGTTCATTCACGGGCTCGACCGCCGCTTCGCTTATGGAATTCTTTCGCTCCCGTGGATCGGGGCTCGGCCCGGTCGCATTCTCTTCGGCTTCGGCGCGGCGACCGCTTTCATGTCGGCCTGGATTTCGAACACCGCCACGACCGCGATGATGTTCGCGATCGGCATGAGCATCCTCGCCGTCTTCTTTCGGCAAGAGTCCGGGCCCGCGCAGTCGGGAGCAGGCGCGACGAAGATCGATCGCCGGTTCGCGACCGGCCTGATGTTGATGACGTCGTTCGCGGCGAGCATCGGCGGCCTCGCGACACCGATCGGCACGCCTCCGAATCTGATCGGCATCAACGCCATTCGCATGAAGCTCGGCGTCGAGTTTTCGTTCTTCCAATGGTCGATGCTCGGCTTTCCGGTCGTGATCGTGTTGTTTCTGTTTCTCTTCGCGTATCTCAACTTTTTCTGTCCGGCAGGCGTTCGCGAGATTCAAGGAGGAGCCGAGTTGTTGCGCGAGCGTCGGCGCTCGCTCGGTCGTTGGACGACGAGCCAAAAGTCGACGATCGCGGCGTTTCTCGTCACCGTCGTGCTCTGGATCTTGCCCGGTGTTTTCCTGCTGATCGAAGGGAAAGACGGCCGTATTTACGAAGCGATCAAAGACCCGTTGAACGAAGGAGTCGTGGCGCTGATCGGAGCGATCTTGTTGTTCCTTTTGCCCGGCGATCGCGAAGGCCGCGCGATCGATTGGAAGAATGCTTCGCAGATCGATTGGGGGATCGTGCTCCTTTACGGCGGCGGCTTCGCGCTCGGCGCGCTGGCCGATACGACCGGACTTGCCAAGGCGCTCGGCGAAGGGCTGTGTCAACTGTTTCCGATGTCGAGTAGCCTGGCGATGCTCATTTTCGCGACCGTCATCGCAACGCTCGTATCCGAAGCGACGTCGAACACCGCCTCGGCGCAGATCATCGTGCCGGTCGTGATCCAACTCGCGATCGCCGCCAAAATGGACCCGCTCGAGCCGGCTCTCGGTGCCACGTTCGGCGCCAGTCTTGGGTTCATGCTGCCCGTAAGCACGCCTTGCAACGCGATCGTCTACGGCTCGGGCTACGTGCCGCTGACGCGCATGATTCGCTACGGCATCTTGCTCGACCTGATCGGCATCGTCGTCGTCGTCGTGATGCTTCGATTTTTATTGCCGATTCTCCTTTAGCGTCACTGCTGCTTCGTTTTTCCAAGAGACGAAGCTTGGCGCCGCAACTCGCCGGCCTTGCGCACTCTCCTCGCAACGAGCCCGTCAATGTGTCATCGCTCCGTGCGTAGCGAGTAAGCAGAGCGTCCGCGCAGTTGCGCCGCAGTGCGTAATCGCAAAAAAATCTTCAGACGTAACCTCTTACCCTCATGTGTATTCACATAATGCTCATACAGCCGCGGCACATAGATTGCGTGGTTCGCAGAGAGAGGCTCGATGACCGAAAAGTCTGCGATTTCCCGCAGAAACGGGGCAAAACGGCGAACCCCTCCTCTTTCGGCACGAGCAAACAAATCTCTTATTTTTCTCGAACTGTCAGGCAGAATCATGAGAAGCGGTTATCTGATCGACATGGACGGCGTTCTTTATCGCGGGCCTCAACTCATTCCCGGGGCCGACTTTTTCTTGCAGCAATTGCGGCGTCGCGGCGTCCCTTTTCGCTTGCTTACCAACAACAGCCAACGGACGCGGCGCGATGTCGTCGCGAAGTTGGCGCACATGGGAATCACGGTCGAAGAAGAAAACATTTTCACCAGCGCGATGGCGACGGCGCGCTTTCTCGCTTCGCAGAAACCAGGCGGCACGGCTTACGTGATCGGCGAGGGGGGCTTGCTCACCGCGTTGCATCAAAACGGCTATGCGGTCGTCGACCATGAGCCCGACTACGTCGTCGTCGGCGAAGGGCGCACGTTCAACTTGGAGCTCGTCGAGTCGGCGGTGCGCATGATCATGGGGGGCGCGAAACTCATCGCGACGAACCTCGATCCGAACTGCCCGACGCAAAACGGACTTCGTCCCGGCTGCGGCGCGATGGTCGCGATGCTCGAGATCGCCACGGGAGTGAAAGCGTTCAGCGTCGGCAAGCCGAGTCCCGTCATGATGCGCGCCGCGCGCAAAGAGATGGGCCTCGCGGCCGACGACACGGTGATGATCGGCGACACGATGGAGACCGATATCCTCGGCGGCGTCCAGCTCGGATATCGAACCGTGCTGGTGCTGAGCGGCGGAACGAGCCGCACCGATTTGGCGCGCTATGCGTATCGGCCCGACATCGTGATCGAATCGCTGGCCGAATACGTCGAGCTGATGGAAGAACACGACTGGACGCTGCCGCACGAAATCGCCGGCAACGTCGGCTTCGTTCCGGAAAAGAAACGAGGCTCGCTTCGGCGACAAACCGAAACATCGCTAAGAGCGGCGACGTAGCACGAACCCTTCTCCCGGCGGGAGAAGGTGGCCGAAGGCCGGATGAGGGGCATTGTTCTTCAAGCTCATGTACCGCACTCCGCTGCGAACTTCCCCTCATCCGTCGGCTGCGCCGCCACCTTCTCCCGCATGGGAGAAGGGTAAAACACTGTCAACCGAATTGCGAGTTGCGCGTCACGGCGATCCGTACGTCGATGAGTCGCGGCCGGTCGCCGTGGAGCGATTCTTGCAACACCTCGGCGAGTGCGTCAGGCTCGTCGACGCGGCACGCCTCGACCCCGAGCGACTGCGACAGTTGCACGAAGTCGATCGTCGGCGGCGTAAGATCCATGCCGAGAAATTCCCCTTGCTGCGCGGCCGGCATGCCGAGCATCCGCGCGCCGTCTTTTAAGATCCGATATTGGTTGTTGTTGCAAATCACGAACGTGACCGGAATCCGATAGCGGGCCGCGGTCCACAAGCCTTGAATGCCGTACAGCGAGGCTCCGTCGCCGAGCAGCGCCAAGGTCGGCCGCTCGGGCCAAGCGAGCTTCACGCCGATCGCGCACCCCAATCCCCAGCCTAGCGCCCAACCGCGGTGTGCGAAATAGCCGTCGGTGTTTTTCAAGATCCCGAGCCGCTCCAACAGGAAGTCGGTCGTCGTCACCGCTTCTTCGACGACGGCGACATCGGCGGGCAACACACGGCCGACCGTTTCCATCAACGTGCTCGGCAGCATCGGCCGCGCGGCGCGCTCGCCGGCGACTCGCAGACGGAGCGCGTCGCGGATCTCGGCGTGTCGAGCGCCGCGCTGCTCGCCGCGCCGCTTCGCTTCCGTTGCTGCGGCGCCGTTCATCGTCGCGGGGATCTGTGCGGCGAGTTCTTCGAGCCCCGTCCGAACATCGCCGACGAGCCCTACTTCGACCGGATAATTCTTGCCGATCTGTCGCGGGTCTTCATCGAGATGCACGATGCGACACCGGCTCGGCACCGCTTGTGGCGGCTCGTGATGCACGTACATGCGCAACAGATCGAGCCCGGCAACGAGCAGTACGTCGAACTCGGCGAGCTTCGCCTGCACGTCGGGAGCCCAGAGCGGCAACTGCTGACCGTACAGAGGATGATCGGCCGGAAACGGCAGCCGCCCGTGCGACGTCGCGCTCTCACTGAAGACCGGCGCACCGAGCGCCTCGGCGACCGCGACCAGCGCGCGTACGGCATCGGCTTCGACGATCCTACTCCCCGCCACGATGCCGGGATTCTTCGCGCCGGCCAACAACTCGGCGGCCCGCCGGAGTGCGTCGATCGGCGGGCGTACCCGTCGATCGAGCGGCGCGGCCGGCGTCGTGTCGAGCTCGGCGACCGCCGATTGCACGTCCATCGGTAGCGAGAGAAACACCGGACCCGTCGGCGGCGTGAGCGCGATCTGAATCGCGCGCCGCACCGCGGCCGGCAGGTCTTCCACGCGCTCGACTTCGGCCGACCACTTCGTCCACGGCTTGGCGACGCCGACCATATCGCCCCACAGGATAGGCTCTTCGAAACGGATGCGCCGATCCGTCTGCCCGGCTGTTACCAACAGCGGCGTCCCTTCGCGATGCGCGTTGTAGAGCATCCCCATCGCATTGCCGAGCCCGCACGAAGCATGCAAGTTGACGACCCCCAACCCGCGCGACGCCATCGCATAGCCATCGGCCATCGCCATGACGGGCACCTCCTGCAAGCCAAGCGTGTAGTCGATCTCCGACCGTCCGGCCTTCGCCGCGACGGCCAGCGCATCCATCAGTGGCAACTCCGTCGTGCCCGGATTCCCGAACATCCGGCGCACACCCGCCTCGGCCAACATTTTGATCAACGCTTCGACGCCCGACATGCGCACGGTCATAACTTCCGCTCCTGAGAACTTACCGTCGCGGGCCGAAATCAGCCGACGCGACAGATGAAGCATTTCAGGTATTCGGTCTCCAAGCAAGAGACCGAGAACGGATGGTCGGGCGCGGGGCCGCGCCCCTCAAGGATCTGCAGCGGACGCCTTGCTCGGGCTGCGGCTTCCGCCAGGATATGCACGAAGTCTTCCCGTGTGACGGCGCCGGTGCAGCTGCAGGTGACGAGAATGCCTCCCGGCTCCAATAGATTCAGCGCACCGACGTTCAACCGCTCGTAGGCGCGGAGCGCCTCGGGCAGCGCCGTGCGATTGGCTGCGAACTTCGGCGGATCGAGCACCACGGCGCCGAACTTGCGCCCCTCGGCTCCGAAGGCCGCGACCGTTTTGAAAGCGTCGCCCGTCTCGAAGCGGAAGTTCGTCAATCCGTTGAGCTCGGCGTTGGCCGTGGCGAGCGCGACGGCCCGCGCGCTCGTATCGATCCCGAGTACCTCGCGCGCGCCGCCGAGCTTCGCGGCCGACATCGAGAAGCCGCCGGTATAGCAACAAACGTCGAGCACCGTACGATCGCGCATATACGACGCGGCGATGCGGCGATTCTCGCGCTGGTCTAGAAAGAAACCGGTCTTCTGTCCGCCGAGCAAGTCGACCCCGTAGCGCAGGCCATGCTCGTCGATCGTGATCGCTTCGGTCGGTAGCTCGCCCCAGGTGCGCAAGATGTTGTTCGCGCGCGGCGATTCTCCTGCGGCGGCGAGCGGCAGCACCAACCCTTCGCGCTTCGCCATCGCTTCGTCGGCCCGCACGAGAATGCCGCGCGGCGCGCAGCCGTGCGTCCGGCAGACTTCGATCAAGATCGGGAGAATCTCATCCAGCCGGCGTTCGATCGCCAGCGCCGTCACATGCACGACGAGATACGGCCCGTAGCGATCGACGATGAGGCCGCCGAGCCCATCGGCCTCGTTGTTCACCAGCCGACAAGCGCCCTCGACGTTCAGATAACCCAACTGCCGGCGCAGCTCGACGGCCGCCGCAATGCGACGCTGCCAGAACGCCGCGTCGAGCGCTTCGTCTTCGTGCCACGTGTAGAGACGGACGCGAATCCGGCTTCGGCTGTTCAAGATGCCGCGCGCGATGAACTCGTTGCGCTCCGTCACCAGATCGACGACGTCGCCATCTGCGGGCCGTTCGGTGATCGCGGCGATCGCGGCATCGAGAACCCAAGGGTGCCGCCCGAAGAAGGGACGAGCTTTGCGCGGCTTCAGGCGAACTTGGGGCATGGTTTTGTTCGACGGCGTTAGCGGGGCGGAGGCTTTGTGGGGCGGTGGCATTGAGAGGCAGTGGCGCGGCGGCCCGGGATATTCATCCCGGGCTGTTGAAGGAGGCGTGAGCGATCGGAAGCTTGCGCGATCAGCGACTCGATCCTGATCGTTCAATAGCCCCGGATGTATATCCGGGGTGGGCGACGCTGCGAAGCGCTTCGCCTCAGGCTAGATATAATACATATTCTCAGCCTGCTTGCGCACGCGGGCCGCGAGTTCCGCGAACGTGACCGCTTGCAGCATGCGGCGTTCGACGTCGGCCACTTCGTTCCACGCGGAAATCAGCACGCGCGAGGCCGGCGAATCGTTGCTCGTGCTCGACTTGATCTCTTCTTCTTGCCCGTCGATGACGTGCATCACTTCGCCGAGCGTGATCTCGTCGGGCGATTTCGCAAGTTGGTAACCGCCCGATGCGCCGCGCGTGCTCACGACGTAGCCGGCCCCTTTGAGCTGCAACAAAATCTGCACGAGGAACCGCGACGGGATGCCGTGGGCATCGGCGATCGTGCGGATGCGCACCGGTTCGCCGCTGCCGTAGCCGGCCGTGAGCTCGAGCATCGCGATGCTCGCGTATTCGGTTTTAGCGGAGATACGCACGGAGGGCCTGTGGAAGGACGAATGTCGAATTTCGAATGACGAAAGAATGACGAAGCACGAATGACGAATAGATTTTCGGTGTTCCGAAGCCCCGTTCGAGCTTCGTCCTTCGGATTTCTTTCGTCATTCGAGCTTCGACATTCGGGCTTCGCCGCGTCTAGTCGTTGCTCGTGTGCAAACCGCACTCTTTCTTCTCGAAACCGCTCCAGCGGCCGGCCCGCTCGTCTTCGCCGAACAGCACGGCGCGCGTGCAGGGCTGGCAGCCGATGCTGGTGTAGCCTTGATCGTGGAGCGGGTTGTAGGGAACGTCTTCCTTCGTAATCAGGCTCCAAACTTCTTTCTTCGTCCAGTTCGCCAGCGGGCTCACCTTCACCAAGCCGAACTTCTTATCCCAACCGACGATCGGCGCGCGGGCCCGATCCGGACTTTGATCGCGACGAATCCCGCTCATCCAAGCCGACATGCCGAGCGCCGAACGCTGCAACACTTTCAACTTCCGGTCGAAGCAGCATTGATCGGGATTCGATTTATAGAGGGGGCCGTTGTGGAGTTTCTCGTATTCGGCCACGCTCGTCTCGGGCTTCCGCAGTTCGATATCGATCCCGTACTTTTCGAGCACGCGCGTACGCAGGTCGAGCGTCTCTTGAAACTGGTAGCCGGTGTCTAAGTTGAAGACCGGCACGGTTCGATCTATCGCCGCGAGCATGTGGATGATCGCCATTCCCTCGGGCCCGAAGGCAGTCGCCATCGTGAGCTTCGGGGCGTATTCCTTCACGGCCCAGCGAATGATCTCTGCGGGGGTCGCCGACTCGAGCGCTTCGCTCTGTTGCTTGAGGTAGGCGAGGTATTCTTCCGTCGCGGCAGGCACGAGTGCGACTTCCGCAGGCGGAGCAGAGGGGATTGCGACGGCGACCGATTTTTCGTTCACGGCTAAATCCTGCTGCGACACGCTTTCGCCTGATTCTTCCGGCCCTCGATAGATTCGCAAGAGAAAGCGATCTTCGCTCGCGTTTTCCGCAACGGCCGCTTCCGCGAGGTCCGGAGTGGTTGAGTTCCTAGCCATTGGTCGATAACCCTAAAAGGCACAAGTGCCAGATCAAAGATACCTATGTTACTCATGTAAGTCAACTATAGTATCGTCCGTCCAGTGCCGCTTCTTCAACCGGCATACTCGATACCTTCGGCTGACAGGGGTGCATGCGGCACGCGTTGCTCGCCGTAAGTCTATAACCGGCAGTAGCTTGACTTCCCTGTCGCCGCTCGTCACGATGCGTCTTCCTCCCCATTAGGAAGCCGGTAACCCGTGAGGCGCGGAAGCGATGTCCGATCAGATTTTTCTCGCCGTCGATATCGGCGCTTCCAGCGGCCGGCTGCTGGCCGGACTTTTCAACGGCCGTCGGCTGCAACTCGAGGAAGTGCATCGCTTTGAAAACGGCGCGGTCGATTTCGGCGGGTCTCTCCAGTGGAACGTCCTCGGCCTGTGGCAACAAATCCTCAGCGGCATGCGAGCCGCGCGGAGTAAATACGGCGATCGGATTCGCAGCATCGGCGTCGATACCTGGGGGGTCGACTTCGCGCTCCTCGGACGAGACGACGTCATGCTCGGAAACCCGGTCTCGTATCGCGACCGCCGCACCGAAGGACAAATGGATCGCGCCGTGGCGCAGCTCGGTCGCGAAGAAATCTTCTCGCATACCGGTCTGCAGTTCATGCCGATCAACACGCTCTATCAACTGATGGCGCTCCAAGCGCAGAACTCGCCGCTGCTGGAAGCGGCAAAGTCGTTTCTGATGATGCCCGACTTGTTCCACTTTCTGCTCACCGGCGTGAAGGCGAACGAGATCACGAACGCCACGACGACGCAGTTCTTCAATCCGGTCTTGCGCAACTGGGCCTCGGAGTTGCTCGACAAGCTCGGCCTGCCGACGCACATTCTCGGCGAGCTCGCGGAGCCCGGCACGACGCTCGGCTCGTTGCGCTCGAGCGTGGCTCGCGAGACCGGTCTGCCGCCGATCGACGTCGTCTTGCCCGGCACGCACGACACGGCCAGCGCCGTGCTCGCGGTCCCCGCGCGCAGCGCTCCGGGCGCGCGGCCCGACTGGTGCTACATCTCGTCGGGCACTTGGTCGTTGATCGGCATCGAGACTCCCGCGCCGGTCATGAGCGAGCTCTGCCGCAAGCTCACGTTTACCAACGAAGGTGGCGTCGGGCACACGGTTCGCGTGTTGAAGAACATCACCGGCCTCTGGATCGTGCAAGAGTGCCGGCGCATCTGGTCGCAATCGGGCGTCGATTTCGCCGGCGGCGAATATAGCTGGGACGCGCTCAATCGCATGTCGGCGGCTGCCGAGCCGCTGGTGTCGTTCATCGATCCCGACGACGCGACGTTTCAAGCGCCGCAGAACATGCCCGAAGCGATCCGCGCGTTTTGCAAGCGGACGGGCCAAGCGGTTCCGGCCGGCGAAGGAGAGATCGTGCGCACGGCGATCGACAGCCTCGCGCTGAAGTATCGCTATGTGCTCGGCAAGCTCGAAGAACTCGCAGGCGGACGCCTCGAGACGATCCATGTCGTCGGCGGCGGCACGCAAAACCGGCAGCTATGCCAAGCCACGGCCGATGCCTGTGGGCGCCGGGTCGTCGCGGGCCCGATCGAAGCGACGGCGATCGGCAACGTGATGATGCAAGCGATTGCGGCCGGCGCGGTGGGCAACATCGCCCAAGCCAGAGAAGTGGTCGGCGAAAGCTTCAGCGTGGAAGAGTATTCGCCCTGCGATGCCGGGCGCTGGGACGAAGCTTACGGAAAATTCGTACGGCTCTTGCCGCGAGATTGATCGCGAACATGAGCGAACACGAGCGCAGCGAGGCCGGCAGCATGCAAGCGCGCGAGCGCAGAGCGACGAAGCCTATGTCGAGCAACGGCGGCACACGGCTACTTCCGCTGCTGCAAGGGATGCGGCCGTATCAGTGGGTGAAGAACGTCGCGTGCTTGGCCGGGCTCGTGTTCTCAGGGCGTTTGCTCCAGCCCGAAATGCAACTTCGTGCGCTGCTCGCGATGCTCGGGTTTTCCGCTGCTTCGTCGGCCGTGTATCTCGTCAACGACTTCTTCGATCGGCAGCGCGACTTGCTCAACCCACGCACGGCCGGCAGACCGCTGGCCTCGGGCCGGTTGCCGGTCGGGCTCGCGGCGTTTGCCGCCGCCGTGTTGATTACGGTCTCGATCGCGATTGCGGCTTACCTCGGCGAGGCGTGCGTCGCCACGCTCGCCTGCTACTTCGTCTTAAACATCGCTTATTCGCTCCGGCTCAAGCAGGTAGTGATCGCCGATGTGATCTGCATCGCTCTCGGCTTCGTCGCGCGCGTGCTGTTCGGCGTGTATGCCGTTCAGGTTCGGCCGACTCCCTGGATCGTGTTGTGCATGTTTTCCCTGGCGCTATTCCTCGGGTTCGGTAAGCGACGCGGGGAAATCGACGCGATGCACGAAGGGGCTGCGAGGGCTCGCCCGGTGCTCGCTAGGTATACGACTCGCTTTCTCGACTTCGCGATGGGGCTTGCCGCTACGTCGACCGTGACGACCTACGCGCTCTATTGCATCGCCCCGCATCACGATCCGAACATGATCGCGACGATCTTCCCGGTCGTGTACTGCGTGCTGCGCTATGCCCATCAGGTTCTCGTCGAAGGGCGGGGCCAGTCGCCCGAACGTCTTTTGTATACCGACAAGATGCTCTGGATCGGGATCATCGCTTGGATCGCGCTGTCGATCTTCGTGCTCTACGGCAAGCCGAAATTCGTCGAGTTCGCCGGGATGTTCACAGCCGAATGCCTGACCTAACAAGATGGCGGCGCAGGGAACCAGTTATGTCGAATGATGCTCCGCTCGAAACGCCCGCCGACCAGAATCGGCGCGGAGCTTGGGACGATGCGATTCGGGTATTCCTCTTCTTCCTCTGCGGATTCTGGCTGACGAATGCGGCCCTCGATGCGTCGGAAGGAGAGTATGCCTATCGGGTCGCTCGCAACTTCGTCCGCACCGGACGACTCGGATTCGACGAACCGCTCGTCGGAGTTTTTACGCTCGCGCCCAACGGGCGGATCTATGCGGCGCACGAGTTCGGCAACGCGCTGCTGTTCATTCCCACCGCGGCGGCGATCGAGCATCTCGACGTCGTGCTCGTGCGTATGGGATACGCGTTGCCGAACGTCGAACAAACCGAAATGTTTCTCGTCTCGTTTCAGCCTGGTGTGTATGCGGCACTGACGCTCGCAATCGTCTATCTCATCCTGACGCGGGAATTCGGGCAGACGGCTCGGCAAGGTTTTCTCGGTTGCCTCGCGTTGGGGTTCTGTACTTATTTCTGGAACTTCAGCCGCTTCCTGTACGACGGAATGCTCTGCTGCCTCATCACGACCTCGGCCCTCGCCGCGTTGCTGAAATACCGCGCGACCGGCCGGCTCGTCTTCGCGGGAGCCGCGTTCTTTTTGCTCGGCTTCGGAGTCGCCACGCGTTTGTCGCTCGCGCTGCTCGTCGTCGCCGCGCTCGGGTTCGTCCTGTTCGGGTGCGCGCACTCGCGATGGAAAGTTACGCTCACGGCTCTGCTTGCGCTGGCGCCGTTTGCCGCTTGGCAGTTGTGGTACAACCAGCTTCGCACCGGCAACCCGCTGTTGTCTCCGGTGCAAGAGCCGCAATTCGCCGTCAACAATGCCTTAGATGGAAATTGGCCGCTTGGCGTAGTGGGGTTGCTGTTGAGTCCCGGCAAGGGATTGTTCGTCTATGTTCCGTTGTTGATCGCGTCGGTGATCGTCTTCCGGCGCTTTTGGCGACGCGACCGCGCGCTAGCGGGTTTTCTCTTGGCGAGCGCGGTGCTCTGGCTGCTCCTACACGGCAAGCTGCGGAGCTGGTACGGAGCTTGGGGCTGGGGGCCGCGGCACATGATCGCGATCGTGCCTTTGGTTTGCCTGCCTGCGCTCGTCGAGTTGCCGACGCTCTGGAGCCGACGGCGCACGCGCATGGTTATAGACATCGCGCTGTCGGCGGGCTTCCTCTTGGCCTGCGCCGCGACGATCTGCGATTATCAGTATCGCATGCAGATTGCGGAGAGCGAGCACCGGCTCGACGACGCGACCTTCGTGTGGGGAGTACGCAATCAGGCGGTCGATATGTTCGTCGGCGCGGGAGAGAACCTGAGAGTCATGCTGGGGCTTCGTCGGCCGTACCCGTTGGAGAGCGCGAGGGAACCGGTCCACGTCATTTCCAACCGGCTCAACATCTGGTGGTACGCTTGGTCGCAGCAAGGGATCCCGCTGTTGTATATTCTCACGGCCTGCGCGCCGCTCCTCGCAATGCTGATCTGGACCGGCCGCTCGCTGTTGCGGAAGACTGAGGAGTGAGGCTCTCCGCTCGACGGCGCGCTTACGGTTCCGCTCCGGAGAGTCGGCCGAGTTCTGCTTCCGTTTCCGCCAGCGCTTGGCGGGCCGCTGCGAGCTTCTTGTCGGCCGGCTTTTGCGTGTGCGACGTCCGCGTGACTTGATGAAACAAATCGTCGACGCGGCCGACGAGCGTTACGTTCGACGTCGGGGAACTCAAGGTCGTGCTGTTTCTTTCGGCTTCGTGTGCCGCAAGGGTCGCCAGCGCGCCGTTGTCGGCTTGTTGCAACGTGCAGAGTCGGGCCGCGAGGTTGCCGGCCTGTTCGTCGCCGCAGAGGTGCAGGCCGACGTCGACTTTCGTCACGCCGACCGTCACGATCGAGTTGCCGAAGACCGACTTCTTCTCCGCTCGGCCCGAGCAGACGAAGGTACACCAATCGCCGCGCCAAGCGCGCGGGACGATCGCGAGAAACGAAAACTCCTTCGCCCCTTCGAGCGACGCGGAGTTCGACGGGCGGAGCTTGTAGAAGACACCGTGCCCACGGTTCATCGTGCCGCTGGCCAAGACGAGCGCTTTCGGCGCGATCTTCTCGTATTGATTCTGCTCGGTCTTGCGGCTCATCTGATTCTTCACGGCGCTGAGCGAGAAGATCGTGTAAGCGACGCGGGCCTCGCGGCTCGACGTGTCGGACTCTTCGCTGAAATCGGCGACTTCGATCCGGTCGTCGGCGTAGCGACTTTCGAGCGTCGTGTTCGGGAGATAATCGAGGATCTTCATGCGCAGCATCGGGCCACTGATCATATAGGTGAAATCGACGAGCGACTCTTCCGAGCCTTTCGTCAGACCGGCCGAGACGCGAAACTTCACTTCGATGACCTTTTGCAGCGGATGCAGCGCCGCGCATTTGACCGGCGTTACGTCGCGGCATTCGATTTTGTCGGGCACATCGAACACGACGTGCGCGTCTTCGGCCCTGGCGAGTTGGGCCGAGAGCGCAAAGAGAACGGCAAACGTGGCGCGGCAGATCGTGTTGGTCGGCATCGTGTGTGTCTCTGGCGGTGTGGTTCGCGGGGCGCCCCCTCATCCTTCAGCAAGCGGGGAGGATGGTAGCAGGACGGGCGGGGGGCCAAAAGAACGGTTTTGTAACGATCTCGGCCGTGCGGGCGGTGCCGGCGGGGATGGACGATGGCTGAAAACATGCTCCCATTGCCCGACTGCGAGAAAGCCGTGAAAGGTTCGTCGCCCAGGCCGGTATAGCTTGTCAGAGAAACCCAACGAGACGCTTCAGAAAAGGATCGCACCATGTTTCGTATCCGCAAAGCCGCCGACCGCGGACATGCCGACCACGGCTGGCTCAACACCTATCACACCTTTTCGTTCTCGTCGTACTACGATCCGGAGCAGATGGGCTTCCGTTCGCTGCGCGTGATGAACGAAGACTACGTGCGCCAGGGGCAGGGCTTCGGCACGCATCCGCATCGCGACATGGAAATCGTGACGTATGTGCTCGAAGGTGCGCTGGAACATAAAGACTCAATGGGGAACGGCGAAGTGCTTCGGCCCGGCGAGTTTCAACGGATGTCGGCCGGTACGGGAATCACGCATAGCGAGTTCAATCCGTCGGCCGGTGAACCGGTGCATCTCTATCAGATCTGGCTCTTGCCGGAGAAGAAGGGGATTACGCCGAGCTACGAGCAGAAGCGGTTTCCGGATGAAGAGCTGCACAACACGTTGAGGCTCGTCGCCGCGCGCGATGCGGCGCAAGGTGCGCTGGCGATTCATCAAGACGCGCAGATCTACTTGTCGAAGCTCGATGCCGGCCGTAAGGTCGAGCATCGCTTAGCAACCGGCCGGCATGCGTGGCTGCAAGTGTTGCGAGGCTCCGTCCAACTGAACGGCCACGCACTCGAAACCAGCGACGGCGCGGCGGTGAGCGACGAAGCGCTACTGGAAATCGAAGCGACCGTGCCGGCTGAAGTGATGCTGTTCGATTTGAACTAAGAAGTTTCGCCTCATCAAAAATTCATCGTCTGCCCGACTCGCATATCGTCATACTTTCGTTCTTCACAAAGATTTCGCACATAAGGAATTCGGATCATGAGCCAGTTACAAAATAAAGTCGCAGTCGTTACGGGTGCCTCGAAGGGAATCGGCGCGGCGATCGCCAAAAAGCTCGCCGCCGCCGGAGCGTCGGTCGTAGTGAACTATGCGTCGAGCAAGGCCGGGGGCGATGCCGTAGTTGCCGAGATCGTGAAGGCCGGCGGCAAGGCCGTGGCCGTGCAAGGGGATGTATCGAAGCAAGCCGACATCGATCGCCTCTTCGCCGAAACGAAGAAGGCTTACGGCAAGCTCGACATCCTCGTCAACAACGCGGGAATCTTCGAGTTTCTACCCCTCGGCGCGATCACGGAAGAACACTTCCACAAGCAGTTCAACCTCAACGTGCTCGGGCTCCTGCTCACCACGCAGAAGGCGGTCGAGCTCTTCGGCGAAGCCGGCGGAACGGTCATCAACACGAGCTCCGTCGTCGCCGTGTCGCCGCAGCCGAACGGCTCGGTCTATAGCGCGACGAAGGCGGCGGTCGACGCCATCACGCGCTCGCTCGCAATCGAGCTCGGGCCGAAGAAGATTCGGGTCAACTCGGTGAATCCGGGCATGATCGAAACCGAAGGGGTTCACTCGGCCGGCTTCCTCGGCACCGACTTCCATAAGAAACTGCTGGCGGAGACCCCACTCGGCCGAATCGGCCAACCGGACGACATCGCGAAGGCGGCGCTGTTCCTCGCGTCCGACGATTCCGGCTGGGTGACCGGCGAGACGCTCATCGTCTCGGGTGGGAATCGATAGTTTGCAAACGTCTGAGTTGAGCGACGATTAAACGAAGAGCCCCGACGGACTCAAGAGTCCGTCGGGGCTTCGTTAATCAACCCTTCTCCCCGCGGGAGAAGATGTCGGCAGCAGCCGACAGATGAGGGGACGTTTCGCAGCTAGACACGGCCGGCGACCGATTAGAGGCGCGCCCCTCATCCGGCCTTCGGCCACCTTCTCCCGAAGGGAGAAGAGTTAACACAGCTCCCGGAGGGAGAAGGATTCAAGCAACTCGCTTTCTTACGGCATCGCAACCGGCGAGGTGAGGGTCGAGAAGCGTGTTCCCCACTGCTTGACCCGCTCGTATTCGGTTTCCATCTGGTTCTTGTCGAAGTCGGCGTAGCTCTTCGTCCACGACGACGTGTTCGAAATCACCGACATTTCTTTGAAGAGGACCGTGACGGCCTGCTGATTGAACTGTTGATACCCGGCACCGGCGATCTCGGCCTTCAAAAGGTTGCCGAGCGGCTGCGTCATGTCGCGACAAAGATCGCGCAGCGGGCCGCCGACGAGCTTGAGCTGGGCTTCGCCGTTCGAGGCGTTCCACTTATCGAGCTCGGCCTTGATCGTCTTGAGCTCGGCGGCGAGCTTGTTGCGCACGTCGCGGGCGGCGGTGATGTTTTGTCCGGCCGTCTTGAGCGCCGCGGCGAGGCGTACTTTCTTGCAAGCCTCGCGCGCCTCGTCGAGCATGCCACCCATGCTGTTGATGTTCAGCGTGACGGTCAGCCAGTCGGCCGCGTCGAACACTTTTTGCGCCGCTTCGCCGGCGGCCTTCGGCACCAGCTTCGCCTTCTTCAACTCCGCGGCCTTCGCCTTGGCGAGCACGGCGACGTCTTTCAGAGCGTCCGAATACTTCTTGATGTCCGGGCCCTTAATCCATTTCAACAAGCGTTCGGTTTCCGCGTCGAGCTTGTCGATCGTCGTGGCGTTGAAGCTTTCCCACGTGACCCCCTTGAACGCCACTTCGCACTTATCCAGCAGCTTGCCGAGCCCCGTCTCCGGGCACAGCTTTCCCTTCTCTTTTCGCCAAGTATCCCCCTTCAATTCGTCGGGATACGAAACCGCACCCGCTTCGGGATGCATCAGATTGTGGTAGCCATACTTCTTGGGGTCGAACTTCGCCATCAAAGGATTCCTCTTGCTGGATGAAAAAACGGAAGGTCGAAACAGAGCGGCCTTCGTATAAGAGAACACCGTCCGCAGCGAAACGTAACGGGGAGCCCCGGCGGGGCGTCGTACGAACTTCGCCTTATACGGGCTTATTGGACAGTTCGTTCGTGCGACAAACAATAATTATTTCCCGTAAATGGCAAACCGTCCGCCGGCCGAAGCCTGCCGCCGTTCGATAAGTAAAGTAGGCGAAATAGCGCATCTTTAAGGAAATGTGAGCGAGCCGCGCCAACCCTTCTCCCGGCGGGAGAAGGTGGCCGAAGGCCGGATGAGGGGCGCGCCTCATCCAGATAACAAGCAGCAGGGAGCAGTGGAATGGATCGGACTTCCTCGCGGTCTTGGCAGGCGGGCCTCGCGCTGCTGCTCCTCGCGGCAGGCGGCAGCTACGCCCCCTCGGCAAGCAACGGAGCCGAGCCGGCGCCGAGCGCGCCGGGAGAAATGAGCAACGAGATTCGTGCGGCCCTCTCGCTCACGGTGCGCGGGATCCTCGTCGAGTGCGTGCCGGAGAAGATCGAGAAGAACGACAACTGGGGAGACACGCGCGAGCGGTTCTCGCAGTTGAAGATCAAAAACGACGGGCTCAAGCTCCGCTTCGAAACGAATAAGAAAGAAGTGAAGCACGGCTTGTGGAAGCAAGTTCAAGTCGTGCCGGTCGATCCGCAGAAGAACTTGAAGTTCGAGATCGCGCAGGCGCGTAGTACCGGCCGGAACGCGATGACGTTTCAAGTCGTGGCGTCGTCGCCGCTCAAGCTCACGGCCCGCGTGGAGCGTTGGCGAACCGGAGTGAAGATGTTGAACTTCAGCACCGACGCCGACGCGAGCATCGAGATGCGCGTCGACGGAGAATTGACCTTCGAGTACGTCGACATCGCCGGCAAAAGTTATCTCACGTTCAAGCCGGTCATCAAGACCGTCGACCTGAAGCTCGTCGAGTTCGATATTCGCCGCATCGGCCAAGCCGACGGCCCGCTCGTGCAAGAGTTCGGCGATATGCTGTCGGACCCGTTGGCGGATCAACTGGATAAGCACGAACCGAAAGTAGCGAAGAAGCTCAACGACACGATCGTGAAGCGGCAAGACAAGCTCAAGATACCGATGAGCCTGCCGTTCGACTTCAGCGATTGGAGCTGGTCGGCCATCACGAAATCGGCCGACCCGAAACCGCCGGCCGCCGCCGTTCCCGGCGGGCAATAATCGCGACGATGCGACATGTTGCACATCGGCGGCGGCTCCACTATATTCGTGTAAGCGAATATGGCTACCAAGACCGCACCCTCCATCGACCTGATCTTCCGAGCATTGTCCGACCGGACCCGCTTGCGGATTTTGAATCTGCTGCGGGCGGGCGAACTGTGCGTCTGCGACATCGTGTCCGTCTTAGACGTGCCGCAGCCGACTGCTTCTCGGCACTTGGCTTACCTGCGCAAAGCCGGGCTGGCCTTGGCTCGCAAGGAAGGGCTCTGGCACTACTACCGGCTGTCGTCGGCCCAAACCTCGTTTCACAAGAAACTGCTGGAATGCTTGGCTGAATGCAAAACGGTTGCCCCGGAGTTGGCGAAGGACGAGAAGAGCTTGCGTTCCGCCTGTCGTTCCAACTGTTGCGATTGAGCTCTCTTTTTTTGCGATTTACATCTGCTTACGCAAATATATGACCGACCTAATATCGAACCGGCTCCATTGCTCATGATGAACCAGATAAGACGGAAGCTGGCGGCGGAATTGTTCGGCACGTTCGCTCTCGTGTTCGTCGGAACCGGGGCCATCGTCGTCAACGACGTCAGCGGCGGCACGGTGTCGCACGTCGGCATCTCCTTGACCTTCGGGCTCATCGTGCTGGCGATGATCTACGCCTTGGGAGACGTCTCGGGTTGTCATCTGAACCCCGCCGTTACGCTCGGCTTTTTCATGGCCCGACGCTTCGACGGGCGATCGATCGTTCCTTACGTCGCGAGCCAGTGTTGCGGGGCGATTCTCGCCGGCCTTACGTTGCGCTTAATGTTTCCGGCCCACGCCACACTCGGCGCTACGCTGCCTACCGGTGATGCCATTCAGGCGTTCGTTCTCGAATTCATCCTGACGTTGATCCTGATGTTCGTGATCCTCAGCGTTTCGACCGGCTCGAAAGAAAAGGGAATGCTCGCCGGCGTCGCCGTGGGATCGGTGATCGCTCTCGAGGCGCTCTTCGCCGGACCGATCAGCGGAGCGTCGATGAACCCGGCGCGCTCCTTAGCGCCGGCGCTTGTTTCGTTGCGCTTCGACAGCTTGTGGATTTATCTTATCGCTCCGGTTCTCGGAGCCTGCGCGAGTGTTCTAGTCTTCCGCTGCATTCAAGACCCTGGAAGTTGCTGCCGCGAGCAGCCGTGAAGGAGCTACTTCGTTCTATGGATAAACCCATTATGACCCTCGACGAATTTGCCGCCGTCTTGTCGGCGCACCCCGATACGGCGCTCCAGTTGGTGCTGCCCGATGGTTCATTCGTTCCAGCCCACTTCCATGTGACCGAGGTGGGGCGGGTCCAAAAAGATTTCGTGGACTGCGGCGGAACCGTTCGCCGTTCGACAAGCTGCGTGCTGCAAGTGTGGGTAGCGAACGACGTAGCTCACCGCCTGGACACCACGAAACTTGCCAAGATCATTCACAAGGGAGTGGAGCTCTTCGAGACGACGGCGATTCCCCTAGAAGTCGAATACGACCATGGCGTGATTTCTCAATACCCTGTTCAAGAGGCAGAGGCATCGCAGTCCGGCATTATTTTGCATCTCGGAACCAAACATACGACGTGCTTAGCTCAAGACCGTTGCGGCATAAAGCTTGACGTATTGTCGTCCTGCTCCACATCCGACTGTTGCTAGTGGAACGCATCACCATCGAGAATCAAACAATGACCACGACGAAACTCATTCTGTTTGTCTGCGTCGAAAACTCGAACCGCAGCCAGATGGCCGAGGCATTCGCACGCATTCATGGTGCGGATCAAGTCGAGGCGTTCAGTGCCGGCTCTCGTCCTTCGGGTCGCGTGAACCCGAAGGCCATCGAGGCCATGCGGGAACTCGGCTACGACCTGACCACGCACACATCGAAAGGGCTAGACCCCTTCAACGGCCGAGAAGTCGAGGTCGCCGTTACGATGGGCTGCGGCGACGAATGCCCGTTGGTCGTCGCCAAGCAACGCGTGGACTGGAAGATCCCCGACCCCCGCGACATGACCCCGGAACAGTTCCGCGCAGTGCGAGACTTGATTGAAGCGAAGGTCAAAGAACTCCTTCAATCGCTGTAGGTTTCGCCAACAAGGATGCCGGAAAGACGAAATCCGCCTGCTGTCATTGGCAAGTGGACTATCGTAATATGGCCGTATCTGAAGTATCCGGGTGAAGCGGTAAATCAGTCAGGAGTTGCTTAGATCATGCGAGTCGGGATCGTCGGCATTGGGTTTATGGGGATGATCCATTATCTCGCGTACCGCAAGGTGCGCGGGGCGAAGGTGACTGCCATCGCCGCGCGCGATGAGAAGAAGCTCGCCGGCGATTGGCGCGGGATCAAGGGAAACTTCGGGCCGCCGGGCGAGCAGATGGATCTCGGCAAGATCGGCCGCTACGCCGATTGGCGCGAGATGCTGAAGGATCCGAACGTCGACACGATCGACATCTGCTTGCCGCCGTCGCTGCATCCCGAGGTCGCGATCGCCGCGCTGAAGGCCGGCAAGAACGTCCTCGTCGAGAAGCCGATCGCGCTCGAGGCAGCCGATGCCGAGCGGATGGTGAAAGCGGCGCAGGCGAGCGGCAAGCTGCTGATGGTTGCGCAGGTGTTGCCGTTCTTTCCCGAGTATGCTTTCGCGCGCGAAGCGATCGAGAGCGGGAAGTACGGCAAGCTGCTCGGCGGTCATTTCAAGCGCGTGATCTCCGATCCGCTCTGGATCAAAGACTTTCACGATCCGAAAGGGGCTGGCGGCGCCATCGTCGATCTGCACATTCACGACGCGCATTTCATTCGCCTCGTCTGCGGCATGCCGAAAGCCGTGTTCAGCGCCGGGCGCGTGCAAGGGGAGAGCGTCCGTTTCGCGACGACGCAATTCTTGTTCGAAGATCCCGGCCTCGCCGTCTCCGCGACGAGCGGCGTCATCGATCAGCAGGGGCGCAGCTTCACGCACGCCTTCGAGATCTATCTCGAAAAGGGAACCCTGCTGTACGACTTCGCCGTGCTCGACGGGCAGCCGCGCGCCATCATGCCGCTGACGCTCCTCACGCGCGACGGCAAAACGAAGCCGATCGCGCTACCCGAGGTCGATGCCTTCGCCGCCGAGCTTTCGGTGGCGGCGAAAGCAGTGAAGTTGGGAGTGCCGTCGCCGCTGCTGGCAGGAGAGCTGGCGGCCGATGCGCTCCGGCTGTGCCATCGCCAGATCGCGTCGGTGAAAACCGGTCGGGTCGTGAAAGTGTGAACCGTCGGCGAGCGGCGGACGTACAGACAACGACGAACGACGCGAGTCGCCCTTGAGTTTGCCGATCGTACGGATCGCGCTCGATGGATGCGACTTGACGATCTTGCCGATC
Organism: Planctomycetia bacterium; assembly: GCA_021413845.1. Lineage (NCBI taxonomy): Bacteria > Pseudomonadati > Planctomycetota > Planctomycetia > Planctomycetia bacterium. The sequence goes on from JAIOPP010000013.1 coordinate 22,538, forward strand.
CGCACCGGTCCGATTTTGCCGGAGCGCGCGGATCTACCGGCCGTCGACGACGCTAGGGATGGCGTTTTTGTGTGGTTTTTTTGACCGCAGCGGAAACGTGACCTATATTCCCTTGGCCGAGTTTCTTGACCCGAAACGAGGCCGCGTTCCTTGACGTACTTTCATGACGTTACGCATCGTACTAAGTCGCGCTCGAACTTTCCGTTTTGCCGAACGGGAAATCGCCTCATTCGAGTCCGACCGATCGTCCCCTGCGTTCAGGATGTGCCAACGTATGCGTCGCAGGGTCTTCTCTACTTGCCGTGCTTGGGTTTGTGCGCTGGTCGTCGTCGTCGCGACGCCGAGCTTGCTGCCGGCTCAAGTGTCGCTCGGCACTCCCGCCCAGTTCGCTCCGTCGTCGACCGCGGCTCCGCTGGCCGCACCGACTCTGAGCAACACCGCCGGCGGCACCGCGCTCAACGCCGCATCCGTCTCCCCGCAAGCGCAGCAAGACGTCGCTGAATCGCTCCGCACGGGCCGGCAGTTGGAGTCGGAGCGCCGTTGGAGCGAAGCCCTCACTTGGTACGAAGAAGCGCTACGTCGCAACCCGCAACAGCCGGTCTTGGAAGAGCGGCTCCATCTCACGCGCATCCACTACGATCTCTCCGGCCGTTTCGGCGACCCGACTTATCGCGAGAGCCTCAAGACGCTCGGGCGCGATAAGACGCTGGAGCTGTACGACGAAATCCTGACGAAGATCCAGACGCATTACGTCGAGCCGCCCCACTGGCAGCAGCTGGTCGATAGCGGCACCGCGGGCCTGATGGAAGCGATGCTCGACCCACTCTTCCTCGAAGCGACGCTGCCCGGCGTGCCGCAAGCTCGCGTCGAAGCGTTTCGCCGCGTGCTTCGCGACCGCGTGTTCGGCGTGGCGACGCAGGATCGTCAAGGGACGTTGAACCTCGCAGCCCACGCCGCGCAATTGGCTCGCGAGCAATTGGGCATGAACGAAACCGCCGTGATCTACGAATACATCTGCGGCGCCGCGAACGCGCTTGATCCTTATTCGACGTTCCTCTCTTCGGGCAAGCTGAACGAAGTTTACTCGCAGATCGAAGGGAATTTCGTCGGCCTCGGGATCGAGCTCAAGGCGAACGACGGCGCGCTGTTGATCGTGAAAGTGTTCGGCGGCGGACCGGCCGATCGGGCCGGGCTGCGAGCGGGCGATCGGATCGTCGCCGTCGAAGGACGCACGACGCAAGAACTCTCCAGCGATCAAGCGGCCAACATGCTGCAAGGAACCGAAGGCTCGAGCGTCGAAGTGACGATCGCCTCGCCGGGAATCGCCGAACGACGGCTGCGCGTTCGCCGCGAGCAGATCGAAGTGCCGAGCATCGACGACATCAAGATCGTCGACGCGACGCTCGGCATCGCTTACCTCCGGCTCACCTGCTTCCAGAAGACCACGTCGCGCGATCTCGATGCCGCTCTCTGGCGCCTGCATCGCGAGGGGATGAAGAGCCTGATCATCGACCTTCGCGGCAACCCGGGGGGCTTGTTGAATATCTCGGTCGACGTCGTCGACAAGTTCGTGAACGAAGGAACGATCGTCTCGACGCGAGGTCGGAATCCGAACGAAGACTACAGCTACTCCGCTCGCAAGCCGGGGACGTGGCAAGTGCCGCTCGTCGTGCTGATCGACGGCGATAGCGCCAGCGCGAGCGAGATCTTCGCCGGAGCGATTCGCGACCACCGCCGAGGGACGATCGTCGGGGCGCGGAGCTACGGCAAGGGTTCGGTTCAAGGGATCTATCCGTTGAACACGGTCCAAGGGGGCATCCGCTTGACGACGGCGAAGTTCTACTCGCCGCAAGGGCATCCGTTCAGCCGGATCGGCGTATCGCCGGACGTGGCCGTAGCGCCGGTTCCGCCGCAAGCGACCGCGCAGTTCGCAGCCCGCCCGACCGACGACGGCCGCTTCGTGCAGCAAGCCCCGGCCGGCGACCCGGCGATGGATGCCGCCCTCGGCGTGGCTCGCAGCCAGTTCGCTCAGCGCTAGCTCCAGGTTGTCGCAGAGGGGACGAGCCGCGAAATCCTCGGCAAGGAGCCCCGCGGCTTAGGGATTCCCCCGGTCTTCGCAACCGACACTTCTTATCCAACTTGCCGCTAAGAAGCCGGCTGGTCGGCGTTACGAACCGTAAACCGATCGGCTTTCCGGCATCTACCGCGCTCCAACTCTTGGAGTAAGCGGGAAAAACGGTTACCATTTGGCGTTTGGTAGCCGTGCGAAAGAGAGCGCGTCGGCGGTCGTGCGACGGAGAAGGTCGGCCTGCTGCGGAGGAACCGCAACCGCCGAACTTCCGTGAAGTCGCCCGCCCGTCCGTAGTCGTCTTTCGTCCACGTCACCGAACGTAGTCGGTACGGAAGTTGCTCGAATTGTGCGCATCGTTCGCGATGCCCAGGAAGCGAACCCTTCCCTACTCGAAACGGTTCAGCAGGAAGTAGCCGGTGCGATTGGACGCCTGGCTCAAAACGGGACTCGAGGCCGGCGCAATCCCACCATGTATGAATATCTAGGTTCGTTCGTCGCGCGTCGTTGGTGGCTGATCCTGGTCGTTTGGATTGCCGCCGCCTTCGTCATCCATCGCAGCTCTCCCACTTGGGACCAAGTCACCAAAGACGGCGATCTCGCGTATCTGCCGGCCCGCATGACTTCGGTGCGCGGCGAGAAGCTGTACGGCGAAGCATTTCCCGACAATAAATCACGCAGTCAAATCGTCGTCGTGCTGGAACGCGAGACCGGGTTGCTGCAGACCGATCTGGACCTGGCGCACGAAATCGCCGACTGGCTCACGCCGGTCAAGCCCGACGTGCCGGCAACCCCCGAGGGGGCCGCAGCCGTCGCCGTAGGCGGCGCGAACCCGAGCGATGCCGGCGCGCCGGCCGTGCCCGTCGCGGCCCCGGTCGACACGAAAGCGTTCCCGAAGACGCAAGGGATGGCGATCGTCGAAGTGACGCGTCCGATCCGTAATCTGGTCGGGGGCAGCTCTTCGGCCGACGACGTCGTCGGGCAAAAGCTCGTCAGCGGCGACAAGAAAGCCGCGATCGTCGTCTGTTCGTTGGAACACGAGTTCATCGCGATCGACTCGGTTCACGTCTTGCTGAAGACCAAGAAGATGGTCCAGGAGAAGGTCGACGCGGCCTTGAAACGCGCGGAAGATCCGGTCCCCGCCGGGTTGAACTGGGGCCTGACCGGTTCCGCGGCCGTCGGCGGCGATACGCTGCTGGCTTCCGACGAGAGCGTGAAGAACATCCACTTCGCGACTGCGACATTGGTCCTCTTCATTCTCTTGATCGTCTATCAAGCACCGATCTTGGTGTTCGTGCCGGTCATCACGATCGGCGTCGCCGTCTTCATCGCCAAAGACTTAGTCGCCGCGCTCACGCAACTCGGCACGGTTCCCGGCTTCGAGTGGTTTCATTTCGAAATCTTCAAGACCTCGGAAATCTTCATCTTCGTCATCTGCTTCGGCTCCGGCACCGACTTCTGTCTGTTCTTGATCTCGCGCTACAAAGAAGAACTGGAGCGCGGTCACGATAAGGTCATCGCCTTAGAGCACTCGCTCGGGTCCGTCGGTGAAGCACTCGTCGGCAGCGCGTTCACCACCGTCTGCGGGCTCGGCATGATGTTCTTTTCCGACTTCGGAAAGTTCACCTACAGCGGCCCTGCCATCGCGCTCTGCCTCGTCGTCACGCTCCTCTCGTGCCTTACGTTCGCTCCGGCTCTGTTGCGAGCTTGCGGCAAGACCGTGTTTTGGCCGTTCGGGCTGAAGGTGCGGCCGGCGACCGTTCGCGGCGCACACGAACCCTCGCCGCACGACCACGGCCTGATCGGCCGCTTCTGGAGTTGGACGAGCGACCACATCATGGCTCGGCCCGGCACGTTGCTGCTGGTCAGCTTGGTCGTGATGGCGCCGATTGCGTGGGAAGGGTTGAGCGTGAAGATCAGCTACGATCTACTCGCCGACCTGCCGCCCGCCGCCCCGACGCTCGAAGGAACGCGAATGCTCAAAAAGCATTTCCCCGCGGGCGAAATGGGACCGATCACGATGCTCGTCAAACGAGACGGGCAGAACATGGATCTCGACACGCCGGAGCATCGGGCCGAAATTCGCGACCTCACGCGCACGCTCTTCGCCGATATGCAGGGGGACGTGCAATCGGTTCGCAGCTTGATGTACCCGACCGGCTATGAGGGGAACGATTCGACTCCCGCCGAGACGGGTGAAGCGCCCAAAAAGCGCGGCGGCCTCTTCGGCGGCGGATTGAAGAACATCATCATCAAGGAACACGATCAGTCGAAGAAGATCTATGTCGCGATGGCGGGCCCGCGCAAGGGAACGGTCACGCGGTTCGACATCATCACGAAATACGATCCGTTCTCGGTCGAAGCCGAACAGGTGCTCGGTAAGTTGGAAGGCTTCACCACGGCGAAGTCGTCGGACCCGAACTCTCCGTGGCACGGCTCCTCGTTCGACTTCATCGGCACGACCGCCGGCACGCGCGACTTGAAAGCCGTGATCACGAGCGACGAGCGGTTGATTCAGCAACTCGTCGTGCTCGCCGTGTTCGCGGTGATCCTCTCGATTCTGCGCCGCCCGATGATCTGCCTCTACCTGATCTTCACGGTCGTGTTCAGTTACTTCGTGACGATCGGCGCCACGGAATGGGTCTTCGAGCGGATGTACGGCGCCGATTTCACCGGACTTGATTGGAAAGTGCCGATCTTCTTGTTCGTGATCCTCGTCGCGGTCGGCGAAGACTACAACATCTATCTCGCCACGCGCATCTTCGAGGAAGAAAAGCGGCTCGGTCGCGAGCGCGGCCTGCGCGAGGCGATCATCAAGACCGGCGGCATCATCACCAGTTGCGGCGTGATCATGGCGGGCACATTCGTCTCGCTCATGTTCGGCACGCTGAAAGCGATGCACGCGCTCGGCTTCGCGCTGACGTTCGGCGTGATCCTCGACACGTTCATCGTGCGCCCGATCTTGGTGCCGGCCTTCTTGGCTTGGCTCTATCGTGTGATTCCGGAGCGCAAGCCCGCCACGTCGGCGATCCTCGACGTGCCGGCCGGCGAACCAATGGGCGAAACGGCGTTGCTCGCGGCAGTCGGGGCCGATCCGTTGGCGATCCCGACAAAACCGCACACCGAGCAACACGCGCGACGCACGGTAAATCGGTAAGCCGCCGAAGCGATCTTATCTTCCTCTTCCGAGGCGAGCGGCCGGTGTAAACCGGCCGGTTCCTTGGGAACTCGCGTCGATCGCCTTCGCCAGGGGCCGCAGAAACGGAGGCATAACTGCCTCCGCTCACCTCGGATGCATAGGCTGGCGCCCTTAGATTTTGCCTAGGCCTTACGGTGCCGCCGTGTTAGCCGAATCGACGCTGAATAAAACGGCAATAATTGCCTAACTGCTTGCATCTTCAGCATGCGACCACTAGGCTAAACGTCCCCAATCTGAGTCATTTGCATAATCCTAAACGCCTTATCGGTAGACACTTAGGTCTTTTTGCCGCGGCACGACGCCATTCTTGCGGCACGGTCTTTGCCTTAGGTGCGGCGAACATCCGTTCTTATTATTTCGGGAAGCCCCGGAGGAGAATCACTTGAGTAATGCACGTAAAGAGGCGGTCGCGGCAGTTACCACGTTCAAGTCGACGGCAGCACCGTTGAACTTCAAAGAGACGCCGACGAATGAGATCTACGGCAGCAATGTGTTCGGCGATACGCAGATGAAAGAGCGGCTGCCGAAGGCCATCTACAAGGCCTTGCAGCGCACCATCAAGCAATACGAAATGCTCGACCCGACCGTGGCCGACGCCGTCGCTCTCGCCATGAAAGATTGGGCGATCGAGAAAGGCGCCACGCACTACGCACACGTCTTCCAACCGTTGACCGGCATCACCGCCGAGAAGCACGACAGCTTCCTCAACCCGACCGGCGACGGCAAGACCCTCGCCGAGTTCGGCAGCAAGGAACTCATCCAAGGCGAACCGGACGCTTCGAGCTTCCCTTCCGGCGGCTTGCGTTCGACGTTCGAAGCCCGCGGCTACACCGCTTGGGATCCGACGAGCCCGGCCTACATTCTCGAAAACCCGAACGGCACGACCCTCTGCATTCCGACGGCTTACTGTTCCTGGACCGGCGAAGCGCTCGACAAGAAGACGCCGCTCCTCCGTTCGATGCAGGCCCTCGACAAGCAAGCGACGCGGGTCTTGAAGCTGTTCGGCAACAAGGATTTCGGCCCCGTCACCGCCTCGGCCGGACCCGAGCAAGAATACTTCTTGATCGACCGGAACTTCTACTTCGCACGTCCCGACCTCGTCACGACCGGTCGCTCGCTTTACGGCTGCAAGCCGCCGAAGGGTCAAGAGTTCGAAGATCACTACTTCGGCGCCATCCCGGACCGTGTGCTGGCGTGCATGCTCGATAGCGAGCGTGAGTTGTACAAGCTCGGCGTGCCGGTGAAGACGCGGCACAACGAAGTCGCTCCCGCGCAATACGAAATCGCGCCGGTCTACGAAAACGCCAACCTCGCCGCCGATCATCAAAACACGACGATGATGATCCTCAAGCGCACCGCCGCCAAGTACGGCATGGAATGCTTGTTCGCCGAGAAGCCGTTTGCCGGCATCAACGGCTCGGGCAAGCACGTCAACTGGTCGATGGGCTGCGGCCTCGGCAACTTGCTCGATCCGGGCGACAATCCGCACTCGAACATGCAGTTCCTCGTGTTCTGCGCCGCGGTGCTCCGCTCGGTCCACTTATACGGCGATCTCATGCGTGCGTCGGTCGCCTTCAGCGGCAACGACCATCGCCTGGGTGCCAACGAAGCTCCTCCGGCCATCATCTCCGTCTATCTCGGCAGTCAGCTGGCCGACATCATCTCGCAGATCGAAGCGGGCGGTGCGACGACGACGAAGAAGGGGGGCACGATGACCATCGGTGTCGACATCCTTCCGCAAATCAAGAAGGACGCCGGCGACCGCAACCGCACGAGCCCGTTCGCCTTCACCGGCAACCGGTTCGAGTTCCGTGCGGTCGGTTCGAATCAGTCGATCGCCGGCCCGCTGGTCGTGTTGAACACGATCATGGCCGACAGCCTCGAGCACATCGGCGATGCGTTGGAGAAGGAAATCGGCGGCGACTTGAGCAAGGTACCGGCAGCGGTGCAGAAGGTCGTTTCCGATAGCTACAAGAAGCACAAGAATATCGTCTTCAACGGCAACGGCTACTCGGAAGAATGGCACCAAGAAGCCGAGAAGCGCGGCTTGCCGAACCTCAAGGACACGGTCGCGGCCATCCCGGCCCTGATCGACAAGAAGAACATCGCGGTGCTCGGCAAGTACGGCGTGCTTAGCGAAGGGGAAGTCCACAGCCGCTACGAGATTTACCTCGAGCGCTACTGCAAGGACATCAACTCCGAGAGCCTCACCGCTCTCGGCATGGCGAAGACGTTGATCTTGCCGGCGGCGTTTAAGTATCAAGCCCAGTTGGCGACGACGGCCGTGGCGCTCAAGACCCTCGGCAAGACCCCGCATCTCGGCACGCTCGACAAGGCGACGGAATTCGTCGCGCAACTCGAATCGGCGATCGAGAAGCTCGAAGCCGCGATCGAGCACCAAGCCTCGGGCGACATCCTCGCGCACGCCAAGCACTTCCGCGACGAAGTGATCCCGGCGATGAACGTGGTTCGTGCGATCGCCGATAAGTTGGAGACCATCATCCCCGACGAAATCTGGCCGCTCCCGACGTACCAAGAAATGTTGTTTATCAAATAGTCGAAACTCGGGACCGCTTCGTTCGTCGTGCTCTTGTTGCTGATAGGCAACGGGACCTACGACGAACGGACGCTCCGAGTCGGATTCGAGCCGTGCCGGTACGCGAGGAACCGCACGGCTATTTTTNNCCGCTTGTACGGCCACGGCTTTTTTTACGCTTCCGCCGACGGCACCCGATTTTCGTCGATTGTGTTCGCCCTAGCCCGACTTATGATGGAACCCGTGTTGCAGAGCGATCGATGCGCTCCGGCGACGACCGCGAAATCGCCAGCGAAGTACGATCTGCGATGGCGGGTCGCAGTAGATACTGACCACCGACCACTGACCACCGACCACTGCGTAAGCTCATGAAACCGAAGGAAGTATTGGCCTATTGCCGTGAGAAGAACGTGAAAGCGGTCGATCTTCGGTTCATGGACTTTCCGGGCGTCTGGCAGCACTTCACCATTCCCGTCGGCAAGCTCAACGAAGACGTTTTCGAAGACGGCCTCGGCTTCGACGGCTCGAGCATCCGCGGCTGGCAAGCGATCAACGAGAGCGACATGATCGTCGTGCCGCAGGCCGACACGGCCGTGCTCGATCCCTTCGCCGCGATTCCGACTCTCTCCGTCATCTGCAACATCCAAGACCCGATCACGCGCGAAGACTATTCGCGCGACCCGCGCAACATCGCACGTAAGGCCGTGAACTATCTCAAGAGCAGCGGCATCGCCGACACCTGCTACATCGGGCCCGAAGCCGAGTTCTTCATCTTCGACGACGTTCGCTTCGATCAAAACGCCCACGAAGGCTACTACCATCTCGACAGCAACGAAGCCGAATGGAACCGCGGTCGCGACGAGAAACCGAACCTCGGCTACAAGCTCCGGCATAAGGAAGGCTACTTCCCCGTGCCGCCGGCCGATCAGCTGATGGACGTTCGCAACGAGATGATGCACACGATGATCGAGTGCGGGCTCGACGTCGAAGCGCAGCATCACGAAGTCGCCACCGGCGGCCAATGCGAGATCGACCTCCGCTACCAAGACTTGGTGCGCATGGGCGACGCCATGTGCCACTACAAGTACATCGTGAAGAACGTCGCGCGGAAATACGGCAAAACCGTTACGTTCATGCCGAAGCCGCTGTTCGGCGACAACGGCTCCGGCATGCACACCCACATTTCGCTCTGGCGCAACAACGAACCCCTCTTCGCCGGCGGCGGCTATGCGGGCCTCAGCGATATGGGCCTCTACGCGATCGGCGGCCTGCTGCGTCATGCCCCGGCGCTCTGCGCGCTCACGAACCCGACGACCAACAGCTACAAGCGGCTCGTCCCCGGCTACGAAGCTCCGGTAAACCTCGCCTACTCGCAGCGCAACCGCTCGGCGGCCTGCCGCATTCCGATGTACAGCTCGAGCCCGAAGGCGAAGCGCGTCGAGTTCCGCTGCCCCGACCCGAGCTGCAATCCCTATCTCGCGTTCGCGGCCCTGCTGATGGCCGTGATCGACGGCGTGCAGAACAAATACCATCCCGGCGAGCCGCTCGATAAAGACATCTACGATCTCGGCCCGGAAGAACTCTCGAAGGTCCCGAAGACTCCCGGCTCGCTCGACGAAGCGCTCTTGAACCTCGAAAAGAATCACGAGTTCCTGTTGCGCGGCGACGTCTTCACGCCCGACGTCATCACGACCTGGATCGAATACAAGCGCAAGCGCGAAGTCGACGCGCTACGACTTCGGCCGCATCCGTACGAGTTCTGCTTGTACTACGATATCTAATCGTGACATCTAATCGCACTGGGTTGCACGGGACAACTTCGTTGTCCGTGCGCCGTAGGCGCTAGAGGCGACGATTCAAGCTTCCGAACGGGAAACGGCTCTACGACTACGGCCGGAACTGCACGCCCTCGAGCGCGTTCCGCGCACGGACATTTGTCCTTGCCACCCGCGGAAAACGATCGGCCGGAATTGTCGCAACTTGTTTGCCGGACTAAAACATCGGTATGGCTACATCCATACTATGCCGCATTTTTGCGGTAATGTTTTACCGCAAATCGGCTGTCTAATACCTGTTAGGCCTCATGCGCACACTCATTGCACAAACACGGAAAGCGCTGGACGCGGAGTTGTACTACGTGGCATTGTTCGCAGCACTGTCAATTCCAGATATGGCTGGTGCCCTGCAATCTGGCGATGGTCGCGCCTCCGGCAAGCGGTTCGCTGCTTGGTACGAAGCTTGGGTTCGACCACGACTCAAAGAGAGTCGCGACCGCGAGAACCCCCTATCCGGTGAGGCGTGTTACGGGTTTCGCTGTGCCATGCTACACCAGGGGCGGAGCCAACAAGTAAACGGCCAATACAGTCACATCATGTTTATAGAGCCCGGTCACCCGAACTACAGTATTCACTACTGCCTTGTCGGCGGTAAAGCACTACTCATCCAACTCGACCAGTTCGTAATTGAGGTGCTGCGCGGAACTGAATTGTGGCTCGAATCAGTTCAAGGAACTGAATCATTTGAGCGAAACTACGCCCAGTTCGCCAAGCGTCACCCACAAGGTTTGGCACCATACGTAGTCGGAGTGCCTGTCGTTGGGTAAGCGGCCTAACCACTCCATCGCCGTTTGGCACGACAACTCGTTGTCCGTGCGCTGAAAGCGTACGAGCGTCTCGTCAACTTAACCGACTACGGGCGAGATGGATACTTTTGGGAACTAAGTCGAAACCTCAAGCGCCTGGCGGCGCACGGACGACAAGTTACCCGCGCTCGTCGGCGGGTTTAGGCGGCGGGCTCGCGGCGGGGGCGTACGGCGAGCCGAGCGCCCGGAACACGCACAGGGCCGCGTATGCATCATTCGCGGCATACAGCAGTTGATTGGGCTTCAAGTCGGGGTGGGCCCAGTTGGAGGTGGTGACCGACTTCGACTTTTGGAGGCGCTGTCCCAGCACGATCGCCACGGCGGCTTTGGCGCCCAGCGCCTGTTTGTAGCGCAGCGTGCGCAGCTTTCCCGTCAACTCGACGACCGCTCCCACCGTGACGCCCAGTCGTCGAAAGAGCGGACCGCGATCCGACTTCAGGCCGAAGCCGACCTTCACGATTTCCCGGGACTCGATGACGGCCTTGAGGAACGGCAGGGGAGGCTTGTTGCCGAGCTGCACGATAAAGGCCCGATTCCGCAGCGCGAACTGCACCACGTGCGGACCGGTTGCTTCAGCCCCCTTGGTGAACCTGGGCTTAGTCTCGGTGTCGAAGCCCACGAACCTCTCTCGTTCGATCGCGCGATAGGCGTCGTCGAGTTGACCAGGCGACCGCAGCACGACGATCTGATTCAACGCGAGGCCGGCAAACGGCGGCAGCAGCGCGATCTGCTCCTTAGTGGGCCGTTCGAGAAGTTCTGACTTCGCCACTGCAAGCCTAACGATAGAGATCAGTTGCTCGCCCACTGGGTGGCACGGACAACTTGTTGTCCGTGCGCTGAAAGCGCAGGAGGCCTTGTCAACTTAACCGACTTCGGGCGAGATGGATACTTTTGGGAGCTGAATCGAAACCTCAAGCGCCTGGCGGCGCACGGACAACGAGTTGTCCGTGAAGATATAGGAAGCCGGGGCTCCCGGTGGGATCCATTTCGGATGTTCAACGTCCCTCTGTATCCCGACTCAGGAGCCCCGACATGTCCGCTTATTTTATCGCCTTCGACGTGCATTGCGAGTTT
>JAIOPP010000014.1 GCA_021413845.1 Planctomycetia bacterium
GGCCGAGCCTCGTTTCAGATCGAGTTCCAACTGCGGCGGAACCGTATCCACGAGCACCCGCAACTCAGGCTCGAACGCTCGCTCGGGCATGAGCTTTCCCGTCCGGCTCAGCGTGCGGACGAGAAACCAAAACTCGCCGTCGCGCGCTGCGCGATAAGAGAAGCGACCTTCCTGCGGGGCGACTTTCGCGTGCAGAGCCCAAGAGCCCCCTTGGTTCTCGCTGACGTGCAGCTGCACTTCAGTCGGCTCTTGGCCGGGGAGCGGCTGATCGATCTGAAACGGAATATCGAACTGACTTTGACGGGTCGGAAACAGCGGCACCCCTTCCATCGCGACCGGCGGCAGGGGAACGGGCGAGGCCGCTTCCAGGCGCGCAACGGCCGACATGCCGATCGTCGTCGCAACGAAGAATGCACGTACCGCTAGCGCCGAGATCCGCCGCTGTTTTTGCCGCATACCAGACGGTATCGGACCACGAGACCGTACGGCTTGAGCAAGAGCCTAGCGTCGAACAAGCTAGGTAAGAGGTATCGATTCTAACGACGCCGGCACCGGCATCGGCATGATTTCGGCACCCAAATTCGCTTACGGTTTTGCGAACGCGCTACGCTTTCAACTGCGCGCGCGTCTCGCTCACGATCTTCACGTACTGCTTCGCCAGCGACTCGATACGCCCCCAGTCGCCGGCGGCGATCGCTTTCGGCTCGACGAGCGACGAGCCGATGCCAAGCGCACAGGCTCCGGCCTTGATGAAGTCGGCGGCCGTTTCCAGCGTGACGCCGCCGGTCGGAATCATCCGCACCTGCGGCAACGGTCCGCGCAGCGCCTTGATGTGGTTCGGGCCGAGCACATCGCAAGGAAACACCTTCACGAAGTCGGCGCCGGCCTGCCAAGCCACGATGACTTCCGTCGGCGTCATCGCTCCGGGGAGCGCGAGCTTCGTATAACGACGACACATCGCGATCACGTCGAGATTCGTTCCCGGCGAGACGATGAACTCCGCTCCGGAAAGAATGGCGATGCGGCACGTCTCGGGATCGAGCACCGTGCCGGCTCCGAGCAGCACTTGGTTGCCCAACGCATCGGCGACCTGCTCCAACACCCGATGCGCCTTCGGGACCGTAAACGTCACTTCGAGGCAATCGACTCCGCCGGCGACGAGCGCCTTGGCGACGTCGACCAGCCGGCTGCTGTCGCTCGCGCGAATGATGCCGACGACACCGCTGGAAAGAAGCCGAGTCGTGTGATCGGGAGAAGCCATGAGCGAGAACCTGCCTGCGAAGAATGACTCGAACGATGCGTTAGGGATTGGTGATCTTGACGAGGCGGGCGAGCAATCGTTCGGCGTCGCCGGAATCGATCGCTTCGCGAGCCAAGGCGGCGGAGGCCAAGGTCGTAGGTGCGCGACCGGCGGTCCAGAGCGCCGCGGCTGCATTCACGACGACGAGATCGCGCGCCGGCCCTTGCGCGCCGCCGAGCACGCTGCGAATGATCGCGGCGCTGGCGGCGGGGGAATCGACATGGGCCGTTTCGAGCGTTTGCACTTCGACGTCGAAATCTTGCGGCTGCCACACGTATTCGCGCGGATGCTTCAACTCGGTAGCCAGGGTTTCCGCGACCGCTCGTTCGTCGGCCGTGTAGGAGCGGCGCAGCTTATCGACCTCGGTCACTTGCGTGGCGCCGGCAATCGTGACTTCTCCTAAGCCGTCGTCGCCGCTCACGACCACGGCTCGCTCGGTCTTGAGCAACACCAGGGCTTCGGCCAACAGGGCCCGTAGCTCCGTGCGGCCGACTCCGAGCAGCTGAAACTCCGCGCCGGCCGGATTCGTCAACGGCCCGAGCAGGTTGAAGATCGTGCGTCCGCCGAGCTTCTGGCGAACCGGTGCGACATGCTTCATCGCCGAGTGCATCAGCGGGGCGAAGCAGAAACAAATGCCGAGTTCTTCCAACGACCGCTCGACCACTTCGAGCTCGGCCTGGACGTTGACCCCGAGCTCGGCCAATACGTCGGCCGAGCCGCTACGGCTCGTCACGCGCCGATTGCCGTGCTTCGCCACCGGGACGCCGGCCGCCGCGGTGACGAGCGCGGCGGTGGTGCTCACGTTGAAGATCGTCGAGCCTACGCCGCCGGTGCCGCAGGTATCGATGATGCCGGTGCGTGAGGTCTTGATCCGTCGCATTTGGCTGCGCATCGCGGTGGCCGCGCCGGCGAGCTCTTCGGCCGTCTCTCCTTTTTCGCGCAGGCCGGTCAGGAAGAGGCCGATTTCCCCTTCGCTCCACTGCCCTTGCATGATGCCGCCGACCGCTTCGGCCGTTTCGTCGAGCGTAAGACCGGCGCCGGCCGCGAGGCGACCGAGCAGCGCATGTTGCGGGGCGGAACTCATAGGTAGTTGACGATTCCTTAAGAGAGGCGAAGTCGAAATTTTATCTTTCGCCGCCGGAGAACGAAAGGGCCGCGGAGCGAAGGGGAGATCCGCCGGGTGCGGATGTTCGACGTTGTGTCGCGCCGGTCGCAGCCTTACAATCCCCTTGGCGCCCGTTTGCCCTACTCGGATCGAAAGGAATTGGTCTTGTCCGGCGAAACATTGGTTCGAAAGATCGTGATCGACGTCGACCCCGGCATCGACAGCGCCGTGGCGCTGGCGTTGGCGTTGTTCGATCCCTCGCTCGAAGTCGTCGCCGTCACGGCCGTGGCGGGGAACGTCTCGGCCGAGCAAGCGACGCGCAACGTTCAGGCGATCATCGAACATCTCGACCCACCCCGTCGCCCGCGCGTCGGCGCGGCGATCGAGCCGGACTCCGCCCCCGCCGGCAACTTAGCGTTTCTCAGCGGAACCGATGGCCTGGGGAACGCCGAGTTTCCGGTCGCCGAGTTGCATCAGCGTCATCCTTCGGAGAAAGTTCTCGCCGAATCGATTCGCGCTTCGGCCGAGCAACTCACGATTCTCACGCTCGGGCCGTTGACGAACCTCGGCTTCTGCCTCCGTCGCGATCCGGCGATCGTCGGGCAAATCGGCCAATTCGTCATCGCCGGGGGAACGTATGCCGCGGCGGGCGATGTCTCGCCGGCAGCCGAGTTCAATATGTACTTCGACCCGGACGCCGCTCGGGAAACCCTGCGGAGCCGGGCGACGAAAACCATCGTGCCGCTCGACGTCCTCTCGAAGCCGGTCTTCGACTACGGGCTGTTGGAACGGATGCCCGACGAGGAATCCAACGTCGGCCGGTTGCTGAAGAAGATTCTGCCGTTCTATTTCCGGTCGCACCGGCGGCAGCTCGGCATCGAAGGGGTTCGGATGCAAGACGTCGTCGCGCTTCTCGCGCTCACGCATCCGCAACTCTTCACCACGCAGCGGGCCGCGGTCGACGTGGAAACCACGGGCGAGATCACGGCCGGAGCGACCATCTTCGATCGCCGCCACGAACCGCAATGGAGCCCGAACTGCGACGTCGCGATCGACGTCAACGTCGCCGGAGTGGTCGATGCGCTGATGACGGGCCTAGAGCGAGCCGCGTCGTTTTAGCAGTTTGCGAACGAACGACGCCGGCCGGCGTTACGGCTTCTTTTGCATTTCCGCAGCCCGCAGGAAGCGATCGTAGTCGCCGACGACGGTCTTGAGCTGCAGCAATTTCCCAGCGCGATAGAGTGCGACGGGGACTTCGGTGCCGACCTTCGTGAGGCTGATGATGTTCACGAGGTGGCTGTCGTTGTCGATCGGCGTGCCGTTGAAGTTGAGGATCACATCGTCGACCTGAAACGCCGATGTCTCGGCCGGCGAACCGGGAGTGATCCGAATCACATGCGCCCCGACGCGCCGCGGCAACCCGAGCTTCTCCGCCGTTTCGGAGCTGAACTTCGAGTCGAGCGTGACCCCAAGGAACGCTCGCACCACGGAGCCGTTTTCGATCAACTGCTTCGCGACGACCATCGCCATGTTGATCGGGATGCTGAAGCCGATCCCTTCGTTGCCCCCCGACTGGCTGGCGATCGCCGTGTTGATACCGATCACTTCGCCGCGAAGGCTGATGAGCGGCCCGCCGCTGTTGCCGGGATTGATCGCGGCGTCGGTCTGAATGAAATCTTGGAAGCGCACGGTGCCGTCGCCGAGCTCCAAGTCGCGACGTCCTTTAGCGCTGATGATCCCATAAGTCACGGAATGGCTCAGACCGAACGGGCTTCCCACCGCGACCGCGAAGTCGCCGATTTCGAGCTTATCGCTGTCGCCGATGCGAGCCGGCACCAGGCCTGTGGCGGTCGTCGCCATCACGGCGACGTCGGTATCTTTGTCGGCCCAGACTTTTTCCGGATGGATCGTCCGGCCGTCGGACAGACCGATGTTGATGTCGCGCAGGGCCGCATCGCGGATCACATGGCGATTCGTCAAGACATACATCTTGCGATCGAGCTCGATGACGACGCCGCTGCCGGCTTCTTCGACGGTTCGCGTCTTCCCGTAAACGCGACCACCTTCGCTGCGCTGGGCCTCGATATGCACGACCGTCGGACCGACGAGCTTCACGACCGTCTTCAAGACGTTGCCGTGTTTCTCGAGCTCGGCCACGTCGCGATACAACTGCTGATAGAGTTGGTCGCGAACCTCGGGCCGATGCAGCGGCGGGGTATGGTCTTGCCCACTCGCCACGGAAGCCGCCGTGAAGGGCATCAGGCCCCAGCAGAGGAGCCCGACGCAAAGACTTTCAACCGACCGAACACGGCGAGCGCGAAGCATGAAATCGTCTTTCCCGAAAAAGGGTCCCGCCCCAGCGAAGCAGCTAACCCTGAATTGTTGCTCCGGGAAAGAAGCAAATCAAGAAACATCGAGTTCGATATCGTTGATTGAAGCTAAATCGTCGCCGCCGGTGCTACCGCCGCCGTCGACCAAACGTCCCCAATCCATAAACTCCATGCCCGGTGCGGTGCCGTCTCGTTCGGCGACCCGTTGGCATTCGATGCAGAGCGTGGCATAAGGTAATGCACTTAAACGCGCGAACGGGATTTTATTGTCACAGCCTTCGCAAAGGCCGTATTGTCCGACGCGCATCCGCTCCAGCGCGTTTTCAATACTGGCCAATTCGCGGCTTTCGACTTCCGCCAGCTGGGAATTCAGCTCGTGATGGGCCGAATCCAAGGCCTGGTCGATCGTATCGCCCGCCGTTTGTTCGCGGAGTTCCATGAGGCCGCTGAGATCGCCCGCCAGCG